>QHTW01000263.1:0-2710 GCA_003220955.1 Gemmatimonadota bacterium
CCGTAGGGGATCTGCCGCAGGGCATTCCACACCCGGTGTTCGAACGCCGAGCCGACAGCTTCGAGCGGCAAGGCGAATGTGGTGCGGGTGCGGGCGAAGTATTCCTCGAGCTGTTGTCGTGCGCGCGCGAGCACTTCGGCCGCCGGGCCCTGCTTCGCTTCCACCCAGCCGGCCTGGTGCGTCGGCGCGGGACCGCGGCGCGACGTCGGGAAGTACACGCCGGTGAGGGCGGTTTCGGAGGCCGTGAGGACGAGCTCGCCAATGGGCGTTTGGAGGCGGGTGAAGGCTAAGGACATATGGAAGGATAATACGAGGTCCATTGCCACATAACGCCCCCCTAACGATTGCATAACCGCTGGCGATCACAATCAAACACATGAAACGGGCTGTCACGGTTTGGGCCTCCGTGCTCTTTGTCACGAGAGCGGCGGCGCGGGCGGCGGTTGTCACCCGCCACGCGAACTTGCGCGCCGGCCCATCGAGGTCGTGGCCGATCAAGGAGGAGCTCCATCCAGGCGACGAGCTGCTGCTCGTCGATGCCGGGCGGACGGACGGCTAGTCCAGATCACGGACCTGGCCCGGTGGAGCGAAGACCGTGACGCCCCGCTCGTCGCCTATGTCGTGGACGTCACGCCAGGCAGCCAGGAGACCCCACGCCGCGCGCCTTGGCGCGTGTTCATGGTGCAGCACGACGTGGATTTGACAACCCCGGCACTCAAGGAGACGCTCCGAGGCCATTGGGTGCGATTCTCTGGTGCATGAGGGGTGGTGCGGGCCCTGAATCGGTAACCCAGATTAGGTCGTGCCCATCCTCCAGCGCGAGCGACTCGCCCGAGCCCTAAGCGGCCGCTATACAATAGAAGGCGAGCTCGGTCAGGGCGGCATGGCGGTGGTGTATCGCGCCCGCGACCTGAAGCATGACCGGCTGGTCGCGATCAAGGTCTTCAAGCCGGAGCTGGCGCAAGCGCTCGGCCCCGACCGGTTTCTCCGCGAGATCAAGGTCACCGCGCAGCTCAGTCACCCGCACATCCTGCCGCTGCTGGACTCGGGCGAAGCGGACGGGCTGCTGTTCTACGTCACGCCGTATGTAGAGGGCGAATCGCTGCGCCACCGGCTCGACCGCGAGCGCAAGCTACCGCTCGATGAAGCGCTGCGCATCACCCGCGAGGTCGCCGATGGGCTCGAGTCTGCGCACCGCCGCGGCGTGATTCATCGCGACATCAAGCCCGAGAACATCCTGCTCGAAGAGGGCCACGCGGTGATCGCCGATTTCGGGATCGCGCGCGCGGTGGCCGAGTCGGCCGAGGAGCGACTGACGGGGACCGGCGTCGCGGTCGGCACACCAGAGTATATGAGTCCGGAACAGAGAATGGGCGGACGTGTCGGGCCGATCGATGCGCGCACCGACGTCTTCGCCCTGGCGTGCGTGCTCCACGAGCTACTGACGGGAGAGCCGCCCGCCGCGGCGAAATCCCCGACTCCGCTCCCCGAGGGCGTCGACCGCGCCGTGCGCCGCGCCTTGAGCGACGCACCCGAGCGGCGTCATTGCAGCGCTGCCGCGACCCACCTCTCAGGACGGCGATCTCAGCGCGGTAGCACGGCTGATGCGGCGGCCGGCATACGCCATCCCCGCCGGCCTGCTGATCGTTCTCGGCGTTCTCGCCATCATCCTACCGGGACGTTCGCGCGCCGCTCGCGAGCGCGGGCGCGAGCTACTCTCGCGCGCTACGACGCTCGCCGATTCGGGACGCTACGGGGAGGCCTATGCCGCATTGACGCAGGCGGAGCGCGCCTTGCCGGGCGACAGCGGCGTCGCGCGGCTGATGCCCAAAGTGGCCGACGTCCTGACGGTGACGAGTGCGCCGCCGGGAGCGCGCGTGTACCTCGAGCGGTTCGTCGCCGAGTCGGCCGCCCAGCGGCCCGACAGCGTGCTGCTCGGTGAGACGCCGATCCGCGCGCGCCGGATGGCCCGTGGCGACTACCGCGCCGTGATCGCAAAGGACGGCTTCGTTCCGTTCACGACGATGACGGCGACGTACGGCAGTCGACCGCGTCTTTCCGGCCTGAGAAATGAACCGATCACGATCGACGTACGCCTCTTCCCAGCGGATTCTGCTCCCGTCGACATGGTGTATGTCCCCGGCGGCGTCTACCACCTGGCCGGGCCGGCGATGCCGCTCGGTCTCGAGGCGCGCCTGGACGACTTTTGGATCGACAAGTACGAGGTGAGCAACGAGCAGTACCAGGCCTTCGTGACGGGAGGCGGCTATCGGCGCGCGGAGCTGCAAGGTTTCGCCGACCGCAGCGGGATGCCGGGTCCACGCGGTTGGACTGGACAGGAATATCCGCAAGGCCGCCGCCGTTACCCTGTCACTGATGTGAGCTGGGTGGAAGCGGCGGCGTATTGCGCCGCGCGGGGAAAGCGTTTGCCCACGGTGTTCGAGTGGGAGAAAGCGGCGCGCAACGGCGCCACGGCGCCGGGCGAGGGGCAGATGATGCCGTGGGGATATGGGCGACCGGGAGACGCGACGAGTTTGCGCGCCAACTTCGGCAGCAGCGGGAGCCAGCCCGTTGATGCGTATCCATTCGGCATCAGTATCTGGGGCGCGTACAACATGGCCGGCAATGTGAAGGAGTGGACGGCGAATCCGGTACAGGGGGGCTACGGCGTTACGGGCGGATCGTGGGAGGACCCGATCTATATGTACCC
>QHTW01000263.1:2923-4227 GCA_003220955.1 Gemmatimonadota bacterium
ATGCGTCTCGACACAAGATCCGCTACGTCGCGCTCGAGGGTGATACGACGCTGGCGTATCTCTATCTGCCAAAGCAGGCGGCGGCGCCGTTTCAAACGATGGTGTATCTCTGCAGCTCCGCGGCGTTTCTTCAGGTCCGCACGGTCCCCGAGGAAGTCGATTGGGCGATCGGTCCGAACATTCGCGCGGGTCGGGCGGTACTCGCGATTGTCTTCAAGGGCATGGCGGAGCGCGCGTTCGGACCGGGGTGGGAGCCGCCGGCACCGACCTCCGTGCGTTTCCGCGATTTGATGGTGTTGCATGCGACGGAGCTGCGCCGAGGGCTGGACTATCTCGCGACCCGCGCGGACGTGGACATGCGGCGCCTCGCCTTCGTGGCGACGAGCTGGGGTGCCGGATCGCGATTGCCGCTGGCCGCGGTGGACGACCGGTTTCGCGCGATGGTCTTCATCGGCGGCGGAATCGATGAGCGGATGTCGCTCGCGGCACTACCGGAGGCCTCCAGCATCAACTTCGCTCCCTACATCAGGCCACCGAAGCTGCTCTTGAACGGGCGCGATGACGAAGAGGATCCGTGGCTCACGCGAGCGTTGCCGCTGTGGAGTCTGCTGCGCGAGCCGAAGCAGCTGGTGCTCGTGCCCGGCGCCGGGCATATCGTGCCGCTCGAGATTCGGGTGCCGGCGATCAATCGGTTTTTGGATCAGACGTTGGGGCCGGTGCGGCGCGCACCGTGAGGTTAGGGTGCTCGAGCTCGCGTAGTTAACTAATCAAGTGAATAATGATTTAGATTCAATACCGCGACTTGACAAATATAGTACATTCGGCTAGGTTGCGCGAGTTGCGTAGTGTTCGCAGTGAAAAGTGCTGTTGCAGTTGCAGAGAGTTGTCTGCAGAGGAGATTGTCAGATGTATGCTCGTAATGTGTCGCTGAACCTGAAGGCCAATGCCCAGTCCGAGTTTGTTCGGATGCTGGAGACGGACGTCCTCCCCGTGCTGCGCAAGCAGAACGGCTTTAAGGACGAGATCACATTCGTGGCTCCGAACGGCACGGATGCGCTCGCCATAAGCTTGTGGGAGAAGCGCGAAAATGCGGAAGCGTTTGGTCGCGATGCGTATCCCGGCGTACTGGCGAGCCTGGCGACCGTTATCGACGGGACGCCTCGTGTCGAGACGTACGAAGTGAAGAACTCGACGTTCCACAAGATTGCATCGAAGAACTAGTCGAGTGAAGCAGTAGTGCGCACAGCAGGACGCAGCATCGGGGGCGGCAGTACGCCGCCCCCAGGTTTTCACGAATGGAGATG
>QHTW01000263.1:4287-6943 GCA_003220955.1 Gemmatimonadota bacterium
GTGGCCGCGGTGCCCCGCACCGGCCTGTGCAGCTGCGCGCTGGCGATCGTGTACGGCCCACCAGCGGGCTACTTGTCCTCGCCCGGGTTCCCCAGACCCATCATCCCTTCCTGAGGCGCTTGGTGCGGCCGCGCTCCGCGACCAGCTCCCCAAGGCGATCCCACATTTCCGGCCGGATGTTGTCGGCGAGTTCCCTACTCTGTTTCGCGAGCATGCCGCTGATGTCGGTTGTGTCGAGGCCCGCCATGCGCCCTTCCGCAATCACGTTCTCGAAATGGATCCGGGCTTCCTGGATCATGGGACCCAAGGGACCGGGGCCGCTGCCGCGCTCGCCGACGGCGAGGGCCAGCAGGTAGAGGTCGCGGGCGCCATCCAGGCGCTGGGCGAGGTACTCGTGCGCGGTCATGCCAGACTCTCTGAAGCTAGTGAGTCGAGAAAGAAGGCCATCACGAAGCCGGCGAGCAAGAGTTCTCCGGCTTTTCGGTGACTTGCGGCGACAAATCCTCCAGCTTAGCCTCATCGTAACGCTGTTCCGCGTTCGACTACTCCTGCGCCCGCTAGGAGGAGTTATGCGTCTCTCCTCGCTCGCCCGGATCGCCGGGCTTCTCGTACTCACCTCGTGTAACACTGTCGTCGACACCGGCCAGCCAGTGGGTCCACTCTCGCTGTCGGTCGTGTCCGGCAACAACCAGAGCGGACCACCGGGGACGGAGTTGCCGAATCCGCTCGTCGCGCTCGTGGAGGACTCGCGCAGCCACGCCGTGAAAGGGCAGATCGTCAATTTCGTCGTGGTCGCGGGCGGCGGCAGCGTCTTCGCCGGTGCCGCGATCACGGGCGGTGATGGCATCGCCCAGGAACGCTGGACCCTCGGTCTCTCGGGACCGCAACAGGTCGAAGCACGCGCCGTCGACAATGCAACAGGTGCGAAGCTCACGTTCGCGGTCTTCACCGCGACGCTGACCGATGTCCAACCGCCTGTCGTGACCAATGTGGCAACGTCACCTCCGAATCCGGTCGCAGGCAGCCCGTTCGACCTGACCGCGGTCGTGAACGACGCTGCTACGGGCGGCTCGAACATCGCGGCGGCGACCTATACGATCGATGGCGGTCCACCGGTCGCGATGGTCGCGCAGGACGGCGCGTTCGATCAGCCAACCGAAGCGGTGCTGGCCCACGTGCCGCCGTTCGCGGCCGGCGGTTCGCACACCTTCTGCGTGACCGGCAGAGATGCCGCCGGGAACGTGAGCAGTCCGAGCTGCATCACGGTGGTCGTCGCCGAGGCCGCGATTTACGTCAGTCCCGCGGGCGACGATGCGGCGAGCGGCACGCGGGCCGCGCCGCTCAAGACCATCGGTGCGGCGCTCGCGCTGGCTGGCACATCCGGTAAGAACAGAGTGAACGTCGCGCAGGGCACCTATCCAGAGAATGTGCAGCTGCGCTCCGGGATCAGTGTGTACGGCGGTTACGATCCCGCAACCTGGACGCGCGCGCCGGCGATCTCCATCACGACGATCGGCCCCGGACCCGCCATTACGGCCGTTGCGATGCAGGGCGACAACGTGACGGGAGTGACCATCGACGGCTTCACCATCCGGAGCGGCGACGCGGTCGTTTCCCGAGAGAGTGCCTACGGCATCGTGTTGACGAGCAGCGTGGCGACGATCTCGGGGAATCACATCATCGCGGGCAACGGCGTGGGCGGCCGGAACGGCTTTGATGGTGGCCCGGGACAGAATGGCGTCACCGGATCCAATGGCCAGCCGGGCCAGCTCAGCGGCCCCTCAGGTTTAGGCGGTGTGGGTGGCGTGCTCATGTGTTTTGGCAGCTCCGCCAGCGGCGGCGCGGGAGGTGATGGTGGGGATCCCGGCCTGGCCGGTCAAGACGGCGGGTCCGGCTTTGGACCCACTCCGGGCGCTGGGGGAGTCGGGGGGGCCGGCGGCGTCTCGAGCCCGCTGCCTCCAGGTCAAGACGGCGCGAGTCCCCTGAACGGCGGTTCTGGCGTTGGTGGTTTTTCCGGCGCCGACTTCGGCGGCTTTTCCTTCGGACGCTACACCACGGCGGACGGCGGGACTGGCCAGCTCGGCCAACGCGGTGGGGGCGGCGGGGGCGGCGGGGGCGGGGGCGGGCTCAATGCCTTTCTCCTCACCGGCGGCGGCAACGGCGGCGGTGGTGGTGGAAGCGGCGGTTGCGCGGGGACGGGCGGTGGTGGCGGCGGTGGTGCTGGCGGCTCGTTCGGCATCGTCGGGGTGGCCTCGACCTTGACCATCACCGGCAACACGATCGAGACGGGGAACGGCGCTGCCGGCGGCGCGGGCGGCAGTGGTGCCCCGGGTGGCGCCGGCGCGACTGGTGGCCTCGGCGCGACGAATGATGCGCCGCAAGTTGGCGCCGGCGGCAACGGCGGCGCGGGTGGGTCTGGTGGTGCCGGCGGCCCGGGCGGTGGTGGCGGCGGCGGTCCCACCATCGGCATCGCCTTCCATGGCGGCACGGTCACGGAAAGCGGCAACAGCTTCGCGCTCGGCGCCGCCGGCGTGGGTGGAGCGTCTCCACAGGGCGGCAATGTGGGTAACACGGGACGTCGCACGACAGTCTTTAGTTTTTAGCCAGTTCGCTGCGCCAAGAACGCGGTTTGGATTCACAGGCTAAAGCCTGCGCT
>QHTW01000264.1 GCA_003220955.1 Gemmatimonadota bacterium
GACGTACAGCACTCGCTCGCATCGATCGCCAAAGCGCGGGAGCATTTCGGCTACATCCCTGAACTGAGTCTCGACGAGGGCCTCCGCCGCACGATCGAGCATTTCCGCGAGCGCTTGCGGGTACCCGTGCAAGAACGTCTGCGCGTCGCGCTCTAGACGTCGTCACGAACTCGATCAGGAGCCGGTCACTCGGAAAGCGATCACCGTGCGTGAGTGATAGCGCTGGCCGGGGCGGAGGATCGTGGATGGAAAGTTGGCGTGGTTCGGTGAGTCGGGGAAATGTTGCGTTTCCAGACACAGCCCCGCGCGGTGGGCGTAGGTGCGTCCCCCTTTCCCCCTGAGGGTTCCGTCGAGGAAGTTGCCAGAGTAGAACTGCACGCCAGGCTCCGTGGTGCTGATGTCGAGCGTCCGTCCGCTCAAGGGATCTTCGAGTCGCGCGGCGGGCGCCAGCGCCCCCGCTCCCGGCCCCCGGCTGCCCTGGTCGATCACCCAATTGTGGTCGTAACCGCGCCCGAAGCGCAGCTGCTCGTTCGCGGCGTCGATCCGCGCGCCGATCGCGATCGCCGTGCGAAAATCGAACGGTGTCCCCGCCACGGGGGCGACTTGCCCGGTCGGAATCAAGGTCGAATCGACAGGCGTAAATGCCGAGGCCTTGAGCGTCAACACGTGAGCGAGGATGTCGCCGGCGCCGTGGAGATTCCAGTAGGTATGCTGCGAGAGATTGATCGGAGTCGCCTTGGTCGTTGAGGCTTCGTATTCGATGATCAAGTCGTCAGCGTCCGTCAGCGTGTAGGTCACCTGGACCGATACAGCTCCGGGATATCCTTCCTCTCCATCCGGGCTCTCGTAGCGCAGCGTGACGCCCGCCGTGCTGTCGCTTTGGAACGGCGTGCCACTCCAAACGACTTTGTCGAATCCTCGTTCGCCGCCGTGCAGGCTGTTCGGCCCGTTGTTGCGGGCAAGGTGGTAGGTGGCTCCATCAAGGGTGAATTGGCCGCGCGCGATCCGGTTCGCGTAGCGTCCGACGACGGCGCCGAAGTACGGCGATCCCGCGACGTAGCCGCCCAGGCTGTCGAAGCCGAGCACGATATCCGCCCGCTTGCCGCTGCGATCGGGCGTTTGAATCGAAGTGATGATGGCTCCATACGTCATAGCGCGGACCTCGATGCCATGCGCGTTCGTCAACGTGAACAACTCCACGCGGCGACCGTCAGCTAGCTCGCCGAACGGCGCGCGGGAGACGCGATCACGATGCATGGTGCATCCCGAAGCCAGAATGAGCAGCGCGCTGATGCTGAAGGAGCGAAGCACAGGCTGCATGTTATCGCAGCACGAAGATGACCGTGGGATCGACGGGATAGCGCCCGAACCGCGCGCCGTAAATCGCCAATCCACCGGGAAGTGTCTCGTCGACTTCCAATCGGACGACGATTTCCTTCGTCCGCGCCGCCGCGCTCAGCGCCTCTGGCGGCACCGCAACCCGCAGCAGCTCGCCGTACGACCCCGCTTCATACAGGTGGCCGTCGTGCGGCTGAGCCTGCCAGCTGAGGATGCCGCGTGAATCCGCCGGATCATCGGCCAGCGGGTAGTGCCCGGCCACAACGCCGTTCACGCGCACGGTGACAGCGCTCGGGAACGGGTGTTCGCCGGTCATGGGGTAACTGTTCGGATTGCGACTGGGATCGTGGAAGCCGCCGCCCCGCATGTAATCCCCGTTGTCGGCGAGCGTCGAATCGCGGTCCTTGCCATTCAACCGCTTCGCGGACGCCTCGACGATGAACATGGCCCGCTCCACGGTGCGCGGATCGAGTCCCGCCGGCCATGGCATGCGGTACTCGAAGTAGCCGCTGCCGGCCCCGTCCAATTTGCGATCGCCGAGGACCGCCCACTGCTTGAGACTCCAATGCGCGTCGTGTACCGCCGTCGCGGGAACGTGCACGATGCGTGCGCGACGCCCATCGGCCAGCCGGACCGTGTCAGGCGGCGTTCCTGCCGGGACGAATGTCGTGAAGTTGCGGTGCAACACCGCTCCTGTGCTGTCCTCGAGGCTGACGCTGAGCACGACTGTGGCCGGTTCATCAGGCATCGTGACGGACAACGGTGCCAGCGGCTGGGACATCCAGGGCCGATAAGGTATCCGGGAAGTGGAGGAACTGTATCGCTTCTCTTCACCGAGCGCATTCCAGCCGCGCAGCTCGGTGCGCAGCGTGAGCGAGTCGCCGTACGCGGTGCTGCCGGTCAGGAACGACGCGTACAGCGGCACTTCCACGCGCTCCCCGGGCCACACCGCGCGACTCAGCTCCGAATCACCGACGGCGGTGTAGAGTGGAGCGTGCAAGTCACGCAGCGTCATCCCTCGGGCGATGTCGCCGAAGCCGGTCTCCTTGCGTGACCGGTCGAACCGCCAGTAGCCGTTCCATTCGTTGATGACGTCGTGGTGCTCCGTATACAGCCAGCCCGCCAGCTTGGGGTGGCGTCGAAACGCGTTGATGGCCCGGTGATAATCCCAACTCCAGTCGACGTCCCCCGTACTCCCCTTATAGCCCCACACATTGCCGAATTCGGAATTGAGCATCGGCTGGTGCGCCTGCCGCCACGGCGTCTCGAAATTCCATTGCGAACCGG
>QHTW01000248.1 GCA_003220955.1 Gemmatimonadota bacterium
CGATGGTTGTCGATGAGCAGCGGGGTCGAACCGTCGGACTGTCGGACGGTCGGACGGCCCCGGGGCTATCGCCATGGGTTGTGGAGAGCCGGCGGCTTGGCCTGCGGGATGATCTGGAGTGACGGATCTCGTGACGATCACGCGCATTGCGGTGGGCGGCGACGGCGTGGGACGGTTGAGCGATGGCCGCGTCGTGTTCGTGCCACGCACCGTACCTGGTGATCGGATCCGATTGCGTGACGGCTCGCTCGTGCGCCACCGCAATTTCGCCCGCGCCGAGGCGGGAGAAATCGTGGAGGCCGGGCCAGGACGGGTCGCGCCGCCGTGTCCGCATTACGTCCACGACCACTGCGGCGGCTGCCAGCTGCAGCATCTCGCATACGACGGTCAGCTGAGTGCCAAGCGCGCGATCGTTGGTGATACGTTGCGGCGGATCGGCAAGCTGGATCTGCCGGACCCCGAGATCGTTGAAGCGCTGGAGGAGTGGCGCTATCGGTCGAAAATCTCCATGGAAGCGAAAGCGGTCGGACAGTCGGACAGTCTGACGGTCGGACTGCATCCCTATGATCGACCCAACTTTGTGTATCCATTGGCGGATTGTCACATCACCGATTTCCGGTTGATGGCGCTGTGGCGCGAACTGCGCGGGAAGCTCGCGCTGGTGCCGCAGCCGCTGACGCGCCTAACGCTGCGGCTCGATCGCGAGGGGCGCCGTCATATCATCGCGGAGTCGGCGGGCGAGCCGTGGCTCAACGCTGAGGAGCTGCGGCGAGCGCTGCGGGGCTCGGTTGACGGCGAGACGGTCTGCTGGTGGCAGCCGGTTGACGGGGCTGCCCGCGTCGTCGCGGGACCGGCCACAGGATTCCCCGCGACCGCCTTCGAACAAGTGAATCCCGCGATGGGGATGATCACGCGGCGCTGGGCAGTCGAGCAGTTGGGTGACGTGCGCGGCCAGACGGTCTGGGATCTCTACGGCGGGATCGGCGATACTGCCGCCCTGCTCGTCGAGCGGGGTGCCAACGTGGTGAGTGTCGATGCCGATGAAAAAGCGGTGACCTGGGGGCGTGCGCGTCTGCCCGCGGCGCGCTTCATCGCCGCGCGAGCCGAGGACGTGTTGCCAAGCCTGCCGGCACCGCACGCGGTCGTGTTGAATCCACCGCGCGCGGGGTTGCACTGGGACCTGTCCTTGCGGCTCACATCTGAGCCGGTTGCCAAAGTCGTCTACATCTCCTGCGACCCAGCGACGCTCGCGCGCGACCTGCATCGGCTCAACGTGAACTACGTCGTCCAGGACGTACGCGCGTTTGACTTGTGTCCACAGACCGGGCACGTGGAAACGGTCGCTGTGCTGGAGGCGGCGTAGTGCGGTACCACGTCACGCTCCGTTCCCGCACCTACATCATCGACGTCGCTGGCGGCTCGGTGACCGTCGATGGCGAAACGCTCGAAGCGCACGCTGCTGCTATCCCGGGGACACCGCTGCTTCACCTGCTCCTGGGCAAGGACTCTTGGACCGTGGCCTGCCAGCAGCTCGACGCCCGTCGCTGGGCCCTCGGGGCGGTCGGCGAGCGGGTCGAGATCGAGGTTCAAGACGACCGCTCGAAGCAGATCGAGGCGCTGACGGGTCAGGGGCGCAAGGTCGCCGCCGGCGGTGTGGTCAAAGCGCCGATGCCGGGGCTCGTCGTGCGCGTGGAAGTGACGCAAGGCGAGGTGGTCGAGGTCGGCAAGGGTTTGGTGGTGGTGGAGGCGATGAAGATGGAGAACGAGTTGCGGGCGACCCACCAAGGGGTTGTCGAACAGATTCATGTGAAAGCGGGAGATCGCGTCGAGAAGGGCGCAGCGCTCGTGACGTTGTCGGCCCAACCGTCGCAACCCTCAGGTTGACAGAGCCTTACGCCTCGGTTAGAGTTCGCGTCTGCTTAAAACCAGGTGCCTGGTTTCTGGTGTCAGGCATTTGGCGGGAAAAACCTGACACCTGGCCCAGTCACCTAGTTGGGGCAATGAAGACTTTTTCGCTGCGGAAAGAGGACATCGAGCGTCGCTGGTGGCTGGTCGACGCGGCGGGACAGCCGCTGGGCCGGCTCGCGAGCCGCATCGCGCAAATCCTGCGCGGCAAACATAAGCCGACGTTCACGCCGCACGTCAACGGCGGCGATTTCGTCATCGTGGTCAACGCCGAGAAGGTGCAGTTGACAGGCCGTAAGATCGAGCAGAAGCGCTACTTCCGGCACACCGGCTACATGGGTCACGAGCGGTTCACGCCGGTCCAGAAAGTGCTCGGCAAGCATCCCGAGCGCGTCATCGAGAAAGCGGTGTGGGGGATGTTGCCGAAGACGACGTTATCGCGTCAGCACGTGAAACAGATGCTGAAGGTGTACGCAGGGTCTGAGCATCCGCACGCGGCGCAGCAGCCGACGCCGCTGGTCGCCGTGGAGGCCAAGTGAGCACAGGAATCACGCCGGAGCTGCGTTGGCATGCGATCGGACGTCGGAAGCTCGGCATCGCGCGGGTGTATCTGACGCCGGGGTCGGGCAAGTGGAGCATCAATGGGCGCACGCTCGGTGACTATTTCCCCCGGCCGTCGCTCGTGTCGCACATTCAGCAGCCGTTCACCGCGACCGACACGCTGGGTGCGCCGGGGCGATGCGTCTCGGGATCGCCCGCGCGCTGGTGCTGGCGGACGACAGACATCGCAAGAAGCTGCGTGAGCAAGGGCTGCTCACGCGTGATCCACGTGCCGTAGAACGTAAGAAGCCCGGTCGTGCTGGAGCAAGGAAGCGGTTCCAGTTCAGCAAGCGGTAATCGATCAAATACTCACGCCGTTTGATCTCGCTCTGGGTCCCTGCGGGGTTGAGCGAGAGATGAGAGCGGCGGCGGAAACAACCCACGGAAAGGGATAGCGTGCCTCAGCCTCAGTTGCAGGAGTTGTTGGAAGCAGGTGTGCATTTCGGCCACCAGACCCGTCGCTGGAATCCGAAGATGCGGCGGTTCATCTTCGCCGAACGCTCCGGCATCTACATCATCGATTTGCAGAAGACGATGCGTCAGCTCGAAGCCGCACAGGAGCTGCTGCGCACTGTCGTATTGAAGGGTGAAGGCGTGCTATTCGTCTGCACGAAGAAACAGCTCAAGGGCATCCTGGAGGCGGAAGCGAAGCGCTGCAGCGCGTTCTATGTGACCGAGCGCTGGCTGGGCGGCACGCTCACGAACTTCCAGACGATCAAGAAGCAGATCAAGCGGCTCAAGGATCTGGAGCAGGGCGCGGCGGATGGCGACTTCACGAACTACACCAAGAAGGAGCAGCTGCTGTTCGATCGCGAGCGCGGCAAGCTCGATAAGAACCTCGCGGGCATCAAGAACTTGAGCCGGCTCCCCGGGGCGCTGTTCGTGGTCGACGCCAAGAAGGAGCGGATCGCGGTCGCCGAGGCCAACAAGCTCGGGATCCCGGTCGTGGCGATCGTGGACACGAACGCGGATCCCGATCTGATCACCGTCCCGATTCCGGGGAACGACGACGCGATTCGCGCCGTCTCGTTGATCACGAACGCGATCTCGGACGTGATCGCCGAAGCGCGCCGGCAGATGCCGCTGCGGGAAGCCGCCACCGGTGAAGAGGGTGAGGGCACGACGTACTCGACCGAGACGGGTGAAGCCGATGTCGATGGCGACCGCAAGAAGCGGCCGGCGCGGCGCAAGCGGCGGCCCAAGCCCGAGGCGATCGCCGCCCGGATGAAGACGGAGGAGGCGCCGGCTTCCGCGGAGCCCGTCAGCGGGGAGAAGGCGTAACAACTCGAGCTGGATGAACACACCGACCGCCGCCCCCGGGCTTCACGGCGCGAGGGCGGCGTTTTTATGAGGGAGTGAAAGGGAAAGGACGCAATGACTACCGTGAAAGAGATTCCGGCGAAACTCGTTGCCGAGCTCCGCGCGCGCACCGGCGCGGGCATGATGGACTGCAAGAGCGCGCTGCAGGAGTGTGGCGGTGATCTCGATAAGGCCGTCGACATTCTGCGCAAGAAGGGTGCGGCCAAGGCTGAGAAGCGCGCGGGGCGTGAGGCGTCGGAAGGGTGGATCGGATCGTACGTTCACCATGACGGCTCCGTCGCCGTCCTCGTAGAGCTGAACAGCGAGACGGATTTCGTGGCGCGCACGGACGACTTCAAGGCGCTGGCGAAGGAGATCGCGGTGCACGTCGCGGCCACGAAGCCCTTGGCCGTCCGCATCGAAGACCTGCCGGCCGACGTGGTCCAGCGCGAACGCCAGGTCTACGAGTCGCAGGTTGCCGAGCAAAAGAAGCCTGAGAACATCCGCGCCAAGATCGTGGACGGCATGATGAAGAAGTTCTACGAGGAGACGACAAGCGGACCGTCGGCGAGCTGGTGAAGGAGCTGTCCGGCAAGACCGGCGAGAAGGTCGAGGTCCGGCGGTTCGTGCGCTTCGAGCTCGGAGGCAACTGAGTGAGCCAGAAGCTCGCCTACAAGCGTGCGCTTCTCAAACTGTCGGGAGAGGCGTTCGCGGGTGGGCGAGCTTCCGGTATTGACTTCAGCGTCATCGAGCGGCTGGCGGACGAGCTGAAGTCCGTCGCCGCGACCGGCGTGCAGCTGGGTCTGGTGATCGGCGGCGGCAACATCCTCCGCGGTGCCACCGCGAGCGAGCAGGGCATGGATCGGGTATCCGCGGATTACATGGGGATGCTCGCCACCATCATCAACGCGCTGGCGCTGCAGGACATTCTCGAGAAGAAAGGCGTCGATACCCGCGTGATGACGGCCATCCGGATGGAGGAGCTGGCGGAGCCATACATCCGGCGGCGCGCGGT
>QHTW01000094.1:0-2753 GCA_003220955.1 Gemmatimonadota bacterium
CATGGCGCTGAACCCCAATACGGGGGAAGTCCTCGCGTTGTACAGCGCACCGACGTTCAACCCCAATGCGTTCGTGAGCGGCATTTCGCCGGCGTACTGGCGGACGCTGAGTGAAAGCCCGACCAGGCCCTTACTCGATCGCTCCATCAAGACCCGCTACCCGCCCGGGTCCACGTGGAAGCTCGCCATCGCCGCCATGGCGTTGAAGCGCGGCATTGTTGGTCCGCGCAGTCATATGCCGATCCCGTGCCGTGGCGGGCTACAGTACGGGAATCGGTTCTTCCGCTGCTGGAACGCCCACGGCCACGGTGATCTGACACTTACCGAAGCGATCGCGCAGAGCTGCGACGTCTACTTCTATCAGTTGGGCATCAAGTTGGGCGTCACGTCGCTGCTGGAAGACGCCAACGAGTGGGGCTTTCGCGGGCGCACCGGTATCGATCTCCCCGGCGAAATCCCCTCGGAATTCCCGACCGGCCCGGAGTACTATGACCGCCTCTACGGCCCGCGGCGCTGGACGTCGGCGGTGGCGCTGAACCTCGCCATCGGGCAGGGGGAAAATGCGCAGACCCTCATTCAGATGGTGCGGCTGTATCAACAGCTGGCCAGCGATGGGCGCATGCGCACACCATTCGTCGTGCGCGCCTCGACAGAGGCGACGCGTGCTTCGCTCGATCTCACCGCCGACCAGCTCGCCACTTTGCGCCGGGCGATGATCGCGGTCGTGGAGCAAGGCACCGCACGCGGCTCGCGGCTCGCCAATCTCACCATCGCGGGAAAGACGGGGACGGCGCAGAATCCGCACGGGCTCGATCATGGCTGGTTCATCGGCTTCGCGCCGGCCGACAAGCCGGAGATCGTGATCGGCGCCATCATCGAGTTCGCGCGGCACGGCACCGCGGTCGCGCCGCTCGTCTCCCGCGCCATCGCGCATTATCTCGGGATCGATGAGCGCACCGCGGCGCAACTGCAGGTCACCGTCCCGAACGACTCCGCGCCGGCGCCCTTCCGGATCCCCCTGGTGCCCGACACCATTCGTCCGGTCATTCCGGATACGACTCGTCCGTCCATTCGGATAGACAGTGCTATCTCGCGTCCGCCAACTCGATAAGGCGCTCGTCATCTCCGTGGGGGCGCTGGCCCTGTTCGGGCTCGCCACGCTCTATTCGGCAGGGCAAACGGACCTGCCAACGTTTGTCGAAACGATCTGGCACCGCCAGCTGGTGTGGCTGGGTCTCAGCCTGGTCGTCGCAGGCCTGACGTTTCGCACCTCGCCACGGATGCTGGAATGGGCGACGCCGTTCGTGTACGGCATCGCGCTCTTTCTCCTGGTGCTCACGCTCTTCATCGGCACCGGCGCCGGCACGGCGGCAAGCAGCAAGTCGTGGCTCGCGGTCGGGGGCCATCGCTTCGGCCAGCCTGCCGAGCTCGCGAAGCTGGCCGTGATTTTGATGCTGTCGCGCCACCTCGCCGCAATGCGCGAACCGCCGGCTACGCTGCGCGACTTGATCATTCCCGGACTCATCACCGGGATCCCCTGTCTGCTGGTGCTCAAGCAACCTGACTTGGGCAGCGCCATTGTCTTCGTGGCGATCCTGTTTTTCATGCTGTTCTGGGCGGGGACCAAGCCGTCGCTGCTGCTCCTGGCCGCTTCCCCCGTCATTGGGCTCGCGCTCGCGTTCTCGACGGTGGCTTGGGGCGTTTGGATCGCGGCGCTGGCGATCTTGCTGCTGTGGTGGCGTCCGTATGTCTGGGAAAGCATCATGATCATGGCGGCCAACGTCATGGGTGGCGTGCTCGCGATTCCCTTTTGGAACCGGCTCGCGCCCTACCAGCAGAACCGGTTGCTGGCTTTCCTCAACCCCGACGTGGATCCCCGGTCCGCGGGGTGGCACGTCATTCAGTCGAAGGTCGCCGTGGGCTCCGGCGGCCTCCTCGGGAAGGGGTTCACGGAGGGCACGCAAAAACGCCTGGCGTTTCTCCCGGCGCAGCATACCGATTTCATTTTCTCGATCGTCGGCGAGGAGCTGGGGTTCGTCGGCGTGCTGGTCGCGCTGACGCTGTTCGCCTGGATGCTGTTCAGCCTGCTGCGGGTCGCGCGCAAGGCGACCGATCCCTTCTCGAGCTTGTGCGTGTTCGGGATCGCCGGCCTCTATTTCACCCACATCGTCGAAAATGTGGGCATGACGATCAATCTCATGCCCATTACCGGTATTCCCTTGCCGTTCTTCTCGTATGGGGGCTCGTTCCTCCTCGTGTGCTCGCTCGGCGTCGGCATTGCGCTGCGGGTGGCGTGGGAGTCTCGCCAGTCGGGGTATGCCGAGCTAGGGCAATAGGTTAGCTGCGCGGGACTGGCGGCGACCGGGCACCCAGCCCAAATTGTGCGCTTCGTCACCACATATGGCACGAATGGCCTGGTTCAAAAAGGAACGTAAGCCGCGCACATCCGAGCGTGTCAAGCTCGAGATTCCGGCAGACGCCTGGGAAAAATGTGATCAATGCGGGCACGTCGACATTCGCGAACGCTTCGTTCGCGCGCTCAACGTGTGCCCGAATTGTGGCTACCACCGCCGCATCAGCGCGCAGGAGTACATTGACCTGCTCGTGGATGAAGGCTCCTGGCACGAGTTGTTCTTCAACCTGAAGTCCGCCGATCCCCTGAAATTCGAGAACTACGCCGACCGGGTGCAGGCTGCCGTGAAAAAGGCGGGGCCGCTCGACGCGATCCGCACCGGCTATGCACGGCTTCACGG
>QHTW01000094.1:2897-11764 GCA_003220955.1 Gemmatimonadota bacterium
GCTCATGCAGATGGCGAAAACGTCGGTCGTGATCGCCGAGCTGCAAGGGTCGGGCGTGCCCTTCATGTCGGTGCTCACCAACCCGACGACGGGCGGCGTCTCCGCCTCCTACGCGATGCAAGGGGATGTGATTCTCGCCGAGCCGGGTGCAGTCATCGGCTTTGCGGGGCCCCGCGTGATCAAACAGACGATCGGTCAGGACCTGCCGGAAGGGTTCCAGACCGCCGAATTTCTGCTCGACCACGGCATGATCGACGCCGTGGTCCCCCGTGGCGAGCTGCGGGACACGGCCGCGCAGTTGTTGCGTCACATGACCGGCGCCTGGCCGGCCGAGGCTGCTGACTGACCTTCGAAGACGCCTGCCAGTTTCTCTTCGCACGACAAGCGGGTCGCATCAAGTGGAGCCTCGGTCCAACCGAGGGTCTCCTCGACGTGCTTGGTCATCCGGAGCGCCATTTCCCGACCATCCACATCGGTGGGACCAACGGGAAGGGCTCGACCTGCGCGTTCGTCGCGAACGAGCTACGGGCGCAGGGGTGGCGCGTCGGCCTGTACACCTCGCCCCATCTCATTTCGCCGTGCGAGCGCATCACCGTGGACGGCATACCGATCGGCGAGGAGGCGTTCGCCGAGTGGACCTCGCAGCTCAAGGCGCACATCGAGCGCCTCGACGCCAGTTTCTTCGAAGCGACCACCGCGATCGCATTCGCCGACCTCGCGGCGCGACACGTGGACATTGCGGTCATCGAGGTGGGATTGGGTGGCCGGCTCGACGCCACGAACGTGCTCACGCCACTGGTCACCGCGGTCACGAAGATCGCGCTCGAGCATGTCGAATACCTGGGATCTGATCTGAAGGGCATCGCCCGCGAGAAAGCCGGGATCGCGAAGCCGAACGTGCCGTTCGTCACCGGCGAAGCCGATCACGCGATTCGCGCCGAGCTCGTGAAGGAGGCAAAGCGCCGTGGCGCGGCCCCGATCATCAGCGTCGATACCACGCTCCGGCCGCGGAAGGACACGCGGTTGGGGCTGCGTGGGCGGCACCAGATCGCCAACGCCCTCGTGGCGCACGCGGTGCTGAACGAGTTGCCGGCCCCCTTCGCTGCCCCCGCGCGGAAGAACCTGCCCGCGAGCTTCGCGTACGCATACATCCCAGGCCGTTTTGAAGAGCGGGGCAAGTGGATCTTCGACGTGGCGCACAATCCGGACGGCATGAAGGTGGTAGTCGACGCCATCCAATCCGCCGACCCGCCGATCCGCCGGCCTTTGCATGCGCTCGTCGGGATTCGGAACGACAAGGACTGGCGGGCCATGCTCGCGATACTGCGCCCGGTCGTGGACAAATTGATTCTGACGGTGCCGCCCTCGATTCCGGTGATGCAGCGCTGGTCGCTCGAAGACCTGGACGCGCTCTCGCATTTCGATCCCGATTTCCCGCGCGCACTCGAGGATATTCAGCACGGCGCGGGGACGGTGCTCGTCACGGGATCGTTTCATACGGTCGGCGATGCGTTCGAGCGACTGTCCGGTTTTGCGCCGGTGGGGTAGGGGGGCTAAATTCTTGCGATGCAAGGGAAAGCGCTCCCCGGCTTCCGCGATTTCTACCCTGAGGACCTGACCCTTCGCAACCACATCTTCGCCGCCTGGCGCAGCGTCGCCGCCCGCTACGGGTTCGAGGAATACGACGGGCCGCCGCTCGAATCGCTCGAGATGTACACGCAGAAAAGCGGTGAAGAAATCGTCCAGCAGCTCTATTCATTTCGGGACAAGGGCGATCGGGAAGTCGCGCTCCGCCCGGAAATGACGCCGACGCTGGCACGCATGGTCGCGGCGCGGGTTCAGGCGCTCAAGAAGCCGATCCGGTGGTTCTCCATCCCCCAGCTGTTTCGCTACGAACGACAGCAGCGGGGACGGCTGCGGGAGCATTTCCAGCTCAACATGGACATCATCGGCGAAGCCAATCCCCTGGCTGATGCCGAGTTGATGGCGGCTGCCGTCGACATCATGCGCGCCCTGGGGCTCGGCCCTCAGGACGTGCGGCTGCGCGTTTCGGATCGCCGCCTGCTCAAGGCGCTGCTCGCGACCCGGGGGATCACGGAGGCACAGCTTCCTGTCGCCTTCGCGGTGCTCGATCGCAGCGAACGCGTGCCGAAGAACGTGCTTCAAGAGATGATGCGAGAGGCGGGATACGGGAAACGCGAAATGGACGCGGTGTTTCAGGTCGCGTCGCTCCCCGGAGAGGGCGCGCTGGGAGCCGGTGGCGAAGCGGCCGAGCCGCTGCGGCAGGCGGTCACGGCACTCGAAGCGATGGGTCTCGGCGAGTTCGTGTCGATCGACCTGACGGTCGTGCGAGGGTTAGCCTACTACACAGGGATCGTCTGGGAGCTGTTCGACGCGCAGAAAGCGCTCCGAGCGATCGCGGGTGGCGGTCGCTACGACGCCCTGCTCAACCTGCCAGCCTTGGGGTTCGGCATGGGAGATGTTGTCCTCGGCGAGCTGCTCAAGGAGCGCGGCGTAGCTCCCAAGGCGTCGATCGAGCTCGGCGCCTTTTTGATAGCGGTGGGCGGGGAGGACATGCCCTGGGTGCTCAAGCTCGCCCACGCCATGCGGGAGCGCGGCATCGCGGTCGAATACGGGCTGCGGCACAGCGGTGTCCGCAAGCAGCTCGAGCTGGCTGCGGCGCGCGGCGCTCCCCGAGCCGTGATCATCGGACCCGAGGAACGCCAGGCGGGCCTCGCGGTTGTGCGAGATTTGAAAGCCGGCACCGAAGCCAAGGTACCGCTCGACAAGCTTCTCAACGGATATTTCGATTAATGGCCCAAGCCCAGAAAATCACGCCACGCGCCAAGGACTTCAGCGAGTGGTACGGGGACGTCATTGCGCAAGCGCAGCTCGCCGACTACTCACCGGTCCGCGGCTGCATGGTCATCCGCCCGCACGGCTATCGGATCTGGGAGCTCATGCAGCGCGCGCTCGACGACATGTTCCGTGCGAGCGGGCACCGCAACGCGTACTTCCCGCTGTTCATTCCGATGAGCTTCCTCGCCAGGGAAGCGGAGCACGTCGAGGGGTTCGCGAAGGAAGTTGCGCTCGTGACCCACACGCGGCTGCGCGCGACCGGCAAAGAGGGGAAGGATGCCATCGAAGTCGACCCGAGCTCGGCCCTCGAAGAGCCGCTCGTCGTGCGCCCCACGTCCGAAACGATCATCTACGCGATGTTTGCAAAGTGGATCCAGAGCTATCGCGACCTGCCGCTGAAGCTCAACCAGTGGGCCAATGTCGTGCGCTGGGAGCTGCGGACGCGCCTGTTCCTACGGACGACGGAGTTCCTGTGGCAGGAAGGGCACACCGCGCACACCGATGAAGCGGATGCGGAGAGTGAAGCACGGCTCATCCTGGAGATTTATCGCGACTTCGCGGAGACCTGGATGGCGATGCCCGTCATTACAGGCGTGAAGACCGAGAGTGAAAAATTTGCCGGGGCACTGCGCACCTACGCGATCGAAGCCCTGATGCAGGACAACAAGGCGCTGCAGGCGGGCACGTCGCACAACCTCGGCCAGAACTTCGCCAAGGCGTTCACCGTGCAGTATCAGACCGCGGCGGGTGGGCTCGAGTACGTCTGGAACACCTCGTGGGGCGTGTCCACCCGGCTCGTCGGTGGTCTGATCATGACGCACTCGGACGACAACGGGCTCGTCGCGCCGCCGAAACTGGCACCGGTCCAGGTCGCGATCGTGCCGATTTGGAAAACGGATCAGGAAAAGCAGCAGGTGTCAAGTGTCGGGTCTCAGGTGCAGGCCGACTTGGAGAAGGCCGGCCTGCGTGTCGAGCACGACCTTCGTGACACAATGAAGCCCGGCGCGAAATACTTCGAATGGGAAGCGCTCGGTGTGCCGGTGCGGCTCGAGATCGGTCCGCGCGACGTCGCGAGCGGCCAGGCGGTGCTCGCCCGGCGCGGCGGTGGCAAGGGTCCCGTGTCGCTGCACGGCGTCGCCGCGTCGGTGACGAAGGCGCTGGACGAGATCCAGGCGGCATTGTTCGCGGCGGCGCGGGAGCGGCGCGAGCAGAACTCGATCCGGGGTGTCACCAAGGCGCAGTTCATCGAGTTCATCAAGCGTCCGGGAGGGTTTGCGTACGGCGGCTTCTGCGGGAGTCCGTCCTGCGAGGCGGAAATCAAGCAGCAGACCAACGCGACCATCCGCGTTCTGCCCGATCCCGAATTTCGGAGCAAGGAAGCGCCCCGGAATTGCATGTGGTGTGGCGCGCCGAGCGTGGCGGAGGCCGTGTGGGCGCTGGCGTACTAGGGTTCGACCCGGGGTTGCTGCAGGCAATCGCGGATCGCGTCAGGACGCCGGCCTATGTCTACAGCACCAACTTGATTCGCGCGCAGTACCACGCGCTCGACGACGCGCTGCACGGGATCCGGCACCGCATCTGCTACTCCGTGAAGGCCAACGGCAACCTCGGTGTCCTCCGCGTGCTGAAACAGCTCGGCGCGGGTGCCGACATCGTTTCGGTCGGCGAGCTGCGCCGCGCGCGCATGGCGGGTTTCGATCCCGACGGGATCGTGTTCTCCGGAGTGGGAAAGACGGCAGCGGAGATTGAAGAGGCGGTTCGCAGCGGCGTTGGCTTCATCAATATCGAGTCCACGAGCGAGCTGGCCACGCTCACCACGGTCGCGACCGACCTGAAGCTGCCGGCGCGCGTCGGCATTCGGGTGAACCCTGATGTGGCCATCGAATCCCACCCGTACACCAAGACCGGCGAGAAGACCGCCAAGTTCGGGATCCCGTTCGATGAAGTCGTGACGGTCGCGCAGCGGATCGCGGCTGAGCCGAGACTCGTGCTGCGGGGCCTGGCGATGCACATCGGCTCGCAGATCACGGACGTGACACCCTATCACCGCGGCGCCATCAGGCTGGTCGAGCTGGTCACCGCCCTCCGCGCCTCCGGCATCAACACGCTCGAGGCGCTGGATGTGGGTGGGGGACTCGGGGTTCGGTACCACAACGAGAAGGCGCCATCACCCAAGGCATTCGCTGAAGCCGTCGTGCCGGTTGTCGGAGCGGCGGGACTGGGTCTGCTGTGCGAGCCGGGGCGCTACCTGGTCGCCAATGCGGGCGTGCTGCTCACGCGGGTGCTGTACCGCAAGCACGCGGGCGGCAAGGAATACGTCATCGTGGACGCCGGGATGTCCGATTTCGTCCGGCCGAGTCATTACAATGCCCACCATGAGATCATTCCCTTGCGCGACGGCAAGCGACCCGAGGAGGTCGTGAATGTCGTGGGGCCGATCTGCGAGACCGGAGACTTCCTCGCGCTCGATCGCAAGCTGGTCGCGGTGGGGCCAGGCGATGTGCTCGCGGTGCTGGGCACCGGCGCCTACGGCTTTGTGATGAGCTCCACCTACAATCAGCGACCGCGTCCGCCCGAAGTCATCGTCGATGGGGACCGCTACTACGTGGCGCGGCAGCGCGAGACGCTCGACGATCTGCTCCGCGGCGAGACCGCCGAGCCGACGACCTGGTACAAGGCGTGAACCGCATCCTCATTCTCGATTGCGGATCGCAGTTCACCCAGCTGATCGCGCGGCGGATCCGTGAAGCGAGCGTCTATTGTGAGATCCACCCCGCCGTGCGGGGAACGGATCTCGGTTTCATTCGGTCGTTCGATCCGAAGGGGATCATCCTGTCCGGTGGTCCGAATTCGGTCTTCGAGCCCGGTGCGCCCAGCGTCGACCCCAAGATTCTCGACCTGGGCCCCCCGGTCCTCGGCATCTGCTACGGGATGCAGCTCATCGCGCAGTTGTCGGGTGGCAAGGCGACGCCGGCGCAGGAACGCGAGTACGGCCGCGCCGAGCTCTCCGTCAGGAAGAACGACGGACTGTTCGCGGGATTTGAGCCCGACTCCCGTGTGATCGTGTGGGCAAGTCACGGCGACCGGCTCGAGACGCCGCCGCCGCATTTCCGCGTCACCGCCACCAGCGGAAATGCCCCGGTCGCGGGAATGCAGCACGACACGAAGCCGATCTATGGGGTGCTGTTCCATCCCGAAGTCGCACACACGCCGCGCGGCGGCGAGATCCTCCACAATTTCCTGTTCGATATCTGCGAATGCACTCCCGACTGGACACCGGGGCACTTCATCGATCACGAGATTGGCCGGATTCGCGCGCTCGTGGGTCCGGAAGGCCGCGCCATCTGCGGGCTCTCGGGCGGTGTCGATTCCACCGTCGCCGCGGCGCTGGTGCACCGCGCGATCGGGAATCGCTTGACCTGCGTCTTCGTCGACCACGGGCTGTTGCGCCGCGGCGAGCGCGAACAGGTCGAGCACACCTTCCGCGCGCACCTGGGCATGGACCTGCGGGTGGTGGATGCCACGCATCGCTTTCTGAAAGAGCTCAAGGACATCGAGGATCCGGAGGAAAAGCGCCGGCGGATCGGTCACACGTTCATCGATGTGTTCGAGGACGCCGCCCGGCACGTCGAGGGCAACGTCGGTTTCTTGGTGCAGGGCACGCTCTATCCCGACGTCATCGAGTCGACGTCAGCGACAGGCGGCCCGTCCGCGACGATCAAGACACACCACAATGTGGGTGGCCTCCGTCCCAATCTGCCGTGGACGTTGATCGAGCCGCTCCGCGAGTTGTTCAAGGACGAGGTTCGCCAGGTGGGCCGCGAGCTCGGGCTGCCCGATGAGATTGTGGGACGGCACCCGTTCCCAGGTCCCGGGCTCGCCATTCGTGTCCTCGGGCCCGTCAACGAAGACCGCCTCGATTTGCTGCGCCGCGTGGACGCGATCTATCTGGAGGAGATCCGCGCAGCCGGCTTGTACGACCAGATCTGGCAAGCCTTCGCCGTGCTGCTTCCCGTCAAGTCGGTCGGCGTGATGGGGGACGGGCGGACCTACGATCACGTCGTGGCGCTGCGAGCGGTGACGAGTCGCGACGGCATGACCGCCGACTGGTACCCGTTCCCACCCGAGGTGCTCGGCCGGATTTCCAACCGCATCATCAACGAAGTGCGCGGTGTCAATCGCGTCGCGTACGACGTCAGCTCCAAGCCGCCCGCGACGATCGAGTGGGAGTAACCGACCCGGCGCACGTCGGCACGTCGGCACGTCTCACGACGCGACCGTGGCAGGCCGCGCTAATCGCCGGGCTGCTTGCGATTGTCGTGGCCGCGCCTTCGATCCGCAATGGGTTCGTGGCAGACGATCAATGGGTCGTCGCGAACCGCCAGGTGCTCGAGCAGCCGCCGTCCGTTGGCGCGGTGCTGAAGGAGCCGTACTGGCCCGCCTCGTTCGGTGGCGTCATGTGGCGGCCCGCTGTCATCTCTTCATTCGCGCTGGATTACCGCGTCTCGACGAGTCCCCATTGGTTTCACGCGATCAATGTCTTGTGGGCCGTTGTCGCTACCGCGCTGTTCACGCTGCTGGCGTGTGACCTCGCCGGTCCAGTGGTCGGGTTGATCACGGGTCTCCTCTTCGCGGTCCATCCGGTGCACGTGGAGGCGGTGGCGAATGTCGTAGGTCGCGCCGAGATGATGGCCGCGGCGGGGTATGCCGCGGCACACCTGTGCGCCGTACGGGCGGAGCGAAAGCCAGCCTATCTCGCTGGAGTGGCGGCGGGAGCTGCGTTTGCGATTATGTCGAAGGAGATCGCCGTGACGCTCCCGGCGGCGGTCCTGCTGGTGTTATGGGCGCGCCGGGCGGACCTTCGACTCGCCTGGCGGGCGGTTGGGGCAGCCACGGTGCCCATTGTGGCCTACTTCATCATCCAGGGACTCGTCGGCATCAGGACGCTCTACGCCGGTGGACTGGCCGTCGGCCTCGAGCACGTAGGGTTCTTCGCGCGAGCGTGGGCGATGGTGCGACTGTCCTTGGACTGGTGGCGGCTCTTCCTGTTCCCGGCCCATCTGTCCGCCGACTACTCGCCGGGTGAGCTCACCGTATCCACCGGCCTCACGATCTGGCACCTGCTCGGCCTGCTGATTTGGCTCGGGGCCGGGGTGGTGGCGTGGCGCACCCGGCGGACCATTCCCGGCATCGCAATCGGGCTCGCCTGGATGGTGATAACAATCTCCCCCGTCGCCAACATCGTCTTTCCGACGGAGTTCCTCATCGCCGAGCGCACGCTCTATCTCGCTTCGTTCGGTATTGTGTTGGCTCTGGCGTGCGCGGTCAGCGCGATTCGGTCGCCCAGGCTGCGAATTAGCGTCGTCGCCGCCCTCGTGGCGGCGGGGGCGGCGCGCAGCATCGCTCGGATTCCGGCGTGGCACGACGATGAGACGCACTATCAAGCGCTCAAGCACGAAGCGCCGCGCTCGTATCGTACGCTGTGGCTCAACGGGAAAGACGAATTTGCGGCGGGGCACTGGGGCAGCGGGGAGCAGCTATTGCGCCAGGCCATCGCGTTCGCTCCGTCACTGGCGGGCCCCCGGTACGACCTCGGCACGTTCTACATGCGGGCCAAACTCTGGCAACCCGCCATTCGGCAACTGCAAGCTGCCGTCGCCGTGGACAGTGCGTTCGAGCCCGCGCGCGATGCGCTCCGCCAGGCGCTGCAAGCCGCCGGCGATACGGCGCGCACACGATAGATCGCGACGGTAATTCGCGCGCACGTCGGCACGTCTGCACGTCGCCACGATCTACTTAAACCGTTGGATCAAGCCGTAAACCATCCGCGCGCAGTCTGCACGTTTTGCTTTGACTACCGCTATTTCTTCCGACGGGATGTATTCTAGGCTTTCCACCAATTCGAGAACCGCTTCGAGCTCGTGCAACGAGCCCAACGCGATGCCGAGAAAGCGACAGAACTCCTTCGGTCCCTTGCGTCCCGTCCCCTCCGCGATGTTGAGAGGCAC
>QHTW01000094.1:11801-15394 GCA_003220955.1 Gemmatimonadota bacterium
TCTTGGCTTGGCAACTTCATGATCGCACTATTCGAGAGAGCAACAAGTTCGCGTGCTTCTCGCCAAACGCGAAGCTTCTTGAAGTCACCCATCCTCCATGGTGGGGTAAGGCTCTATTTCGGAGAAACCGATTTGCTGCGGAAGGTGTTTTTTGATTGCGTGCCGACGTGTAGTCTTGCTAGATGTTCTTTTCTTCCAACAGCGACAGAAACTCGGCAGGTGTCTGGAGCTTGGCCAGCCGCGCCGGCACATCCGATTCCTTGGCGAACTGCGCGATCTTGCCAAGCACCGGCAGATACTGGTTGGACACTTCGAGCGGTGGGGCAACGATCAGGAAGAAGTAGTTGACCGGCTGATCGTCGATGGCCTTGAAGTCGACTCCCTTGGCACTTCGACCGAACGCACAGCGCAGCCGCGTCACAACCAGCGACCGGCAGTGGGGAATCGAGATATGCTGTCCGATGCCGGTCGAACCGAGCGTCTCGCGGCGCTTCAGCATCTTGAACAGTAGCCCCTGCGCCTTGTCGTCGAGCTTGAGAAGACCGACGAGCTCCTTGAGCACCGCGTCCTTGGTGGTGCTCTCGAGATCGAGCTTGATCGCGTCTTCGGAAAAGAACTCGCGCAGGCGCATTTTCGCGGGCGAAAGGTAAAACTTGGTTGCTCCGTACGCAACGCGTTATTACGTTCCAGCGCATGGACTTCCCGTACTCCGTCCGCGCCTTCCCGCTCTTCCTCGCCCCCATGGCGGGGGTGTCGGAGTCTCCGTTCCGGCAGATCTGCCGCCGCTACGGGGCGGACGTGGTCGTGTCCGAGTTCATCTCCTCGGTCGGCATCTCGCTCGGCATCGAGCGGGTCCTCGCCGAGATGCGTTTCGAGCCTGTCGAACGGCCCATCGGCATCCAGATCTATGGCGCCGATGCTGCCATCATGGCGAAAGCGGCCGGGATGGTGACGGAGCTGTTCGAGCCCGACTTCGTCGACATCAACTTTGGATGTCCAGTCAAGAAAGTCGTCCGGAACAACGGCGGATCGGGGTGCCTCAAGGACATGGGCCTGGTTCAGGGCATCATTCGAGCCGTCCGAGATGCCACGCAGCTGCCGGTGACGGTGAAGATCCGCAGCGGGTGGGACGAGAATCAACGCGATCCGGTGGACATCGCGCTGCGGTGTCAGGAAGCGGGCGCTCAGGCACTCACGTTGCATCCGCGAACGCGGACGCAGATGTATCACGGCGCGGCGAATTGGGATGAGATCGCCGCGGTCGCCCGCGCGCTCGCGATCCCCGTGATCGGGAACGGCGACATCCGCACGCCCGAGGATGTTGCGGCGATGCGCGATCACACGGGCTGCGCCGGCATCATGATCGCCCGGGGATCGTTCGGCAATCCGTGGCTCTTCGCGCAGGCGCGCGACCTCCTGGAGGGCCGGGCCAAGCAACCCGATCCAACGCCTGAGGAGCGGTTCGCGACGGCGCTCGAGCATGCGCGCCTGGCACTCAGGCTGCAGGGCGACACGCGCAAGACCGCGCTCGAGTTTCGCAAGCATTTCGGCTGGTACACAAAGGGGCTCCGGGATGGCTCCGAGCTGCGGCAGCGGCTGTTCGCGATTGAATCGATGGCCGAGGCGGAGACAATCTTCGCAGACTACCTGGCGCGACCCGCGCTCATTGCCGCGTGAGCGTCGAGCGGCTGCCGTTCGCGACGATCGATCACCTCCGGCCCATCACGCAGGGGCATCAGGAGGTGATCTTTTGTCCGGGCAAGACGGTCGGCCAGGTGGTCGCGATCGCCGAGCGGCTCGAGGCGGCCGGCGGCAGCTTTCTCGCGACACGCGCCGACCCGTCACAATGGGTGGCGCTCGCGGCGCGGTTCCCGCGCGCCGAAGTGAGCGAGCTCGGCCGCACGGTCTACCTCCCGCCCGATCCTGAGCCGCCGCCGACAGGGCGGGGCACCATCCTTGTGTGCACCGCCGGTACCAGCGATCTCGCCGTGGCCGAGGAAGCGACCGTCAGTGCTCGCGCCCTCAAGAATGCGGTGGAGCGACTCACCGATGTCGGCGTCGCGGGCATTCATCGCCTGCTGACGCAGACTGATGTGCTGCGGGCCGCCGGCGTCATCATCGTGGTGGCCGGGATGGAAGGTGCGCTGCCGAGTGTTGTGGGCGGCTTGGTGAAAGTCCCGGTCATCGCCGTGCCCACGAGTGTCGGGTACGGCGCCTCGTTCGGCGGCCTGGCAGCCTTGCTTGCGATGCTCAACTCCTGCGCGTCAGGTGTCACCGTCGTCAATATCGACAACGGATTCGGAGCTGCCGCGGCTGCCAGTCGCATCAATCATTCGTAATCGCACAATAGGTGGCGCGCGGCGCTGGGCCGCGCTCGCGTTGCAGTTGGTCGGACTCGCCGCAGTCGGCTTCGGCGCCTGGCGCGGGTATCCGTGGGGGCTGATCGCGGCCGCGGGTGGAGCCGCGGTCGCTCTGGGGTGGACGATTCGCTGGCGGCCTGGCAGGCTGCGTCGCCGCGGGCCGCCACCGCTAGGACTTCCTGAGGTGCTCGATCTGCTGCGGCAGGCGTATGGCGCCACCGCCGCGTGGGGCGTCGGTGCCACCGACGGCGCGTTTGAGGTCCTTGCCACTCCCGATATCGGGGAGGAGGAACGGCGCCGCGGGATCGCGTTGGTGCAGCTCGCATCGGTAGACGGGCGCTTGCACGTGATTCGTGATCGCGACGCCACGTTTATTGCCGTCGGCGATTTCCCGTATGGCGCCGGATTGGCGCTCACCGGGGATCATGCGGAGACGATCACCGATGGCGTCGCCCGTGCGCTGCGTCGCTACGTTGGTGGGATGCGACTCGCCGAGGAACAAAATTCCGCGCCTCGCGCTCGCTTGATTGCGGGACGAGTATCACGCCTCGTTGCGGGAGCACAGACGTTGGAGGGGATGGCGCGCGCCGCGGTTGAGCTGGGCGAGCAGATCACGCATCGCGGTGTCGCGCTCGTCATCGCCGGAGCGGACGGTGCCCATGTGGTCGCCGTGTCCAGTGCGGCGGACCGGCGCCTAGCTGGCGTGCTGCTCTCTCCGGACTCGCCAGTCGCACGAGCCATCGGCATGGGCGTTCCCGTCGCGACGCGGGGGAACGAAGCATATCCGTTGACGGACGGATCGCTCCCGGTGGGTGCATTGGTTCTCCTCGGCTCGCCGCTCGAGCCCGACGCGCCGCTCCTCGAGGATCTCAGTCCGCTGCTCACGGACCTCGGCCCGCGGCTCGCGGCGGCGCGCGCCCTGCATGACGCCGAGCGGCGGGCTGTCGTAGATCCGCTGACGGGTCTGCGGAATCGACGCGAATTCGAGCGGGCGCTCAGCGCCTACGGTCCCAGATCGCCCGACCCCGCGACACTGATCTACGTCGATCTCGACCACTTCAAGCGGCTCAACGACACGCTAGGTCATGCGGCGGGTGACGCGGCATTACAACACGTCGCGCGCTTGCTCGAGGCCGCCGTGCGCGACGGCGATCTGGTGGCGCGCATCGGCGGCGAGGAATTTGCGGTCTGGCTGCCGCGGGCGGGATTGCGGGAGGGCATGGAAGTGGCGGA
>QHTW01000095.1:0-12330 GCA_003220955.1 Gemmatimonadota bacterium
TCAGCTTACATGGGGAAGGGATTGGGGTGATGATCGGCGATGTCTCGAGTCACGGATTCGGCGCCGCGCTGATCATGGCGCTAGCGATGGCCGCATCCGGTATTCACGCCGAGACGGCGGAATCGCCGCACGAAGCGCTGCGGCGGCTGGAGACGTCACTCGCCGAAGAGCTCGCCGAGACGGAGATGTTCCTCACCTTGTGCTACGCCGTCGCCGATCCGGCAAAGGGCACGCTGACGTACGCGAACGCCGGTCATCCGCATGCGTTTCTGGTGTCGACGGAGAGTGGGGCGATCACCCGGCTCGACGCCACGCGACCGCCGCTCGGGTTGGGCGATGGCGGCCAGGAGCGAGTCGTTTCATTCGAGCGCGGCAAGGCGATTCTCTGTCTGTTTACGGACGGGTTGGCCGACGCGCGCGGGCCGAGCGGCGAGCGGTTTGGCGAGCAGCGCGTCCTGAGTCACGTCGTGAATCTGCGGAGCCGCCCGGCGCGCCATATTCTCGAAGCAGTATTCACTGACATCGCTGCCTTCACCGGCGGTGCTCCCGCCAACGACGACCGCACGCTCGTTCTGCTCAAGGTTTGAGTCCGCGTCGACTAGGCCAACATTTCCTTAATGATCCGAAGATCCTGGCGAGGATCGTGGATGCGCTCGACTGTTCGCCTGGAGAGACAGTCATCGAAGTAGGTCCTGGGCAAGGGGGTTTGACTCGAGAACTGCTCGCTCGAGGAATTCAGGTCATTGCAATCGAAAAGGATCGTGTGCTCGCCGAGGAGCTGCGGTATCGGGTATCGGGTATCGGGTGTCAGGTGGTGCAGGGGGACGCCCTCGAATTGGACTGGCATGAGCTTTTTGCCCGGTACCAGATATCCGATACCCGACGGCGCCCGAAGATCATCGGAAACATCCCCTACTACATCACCTCTCCGTTGATCGATAAGGCGCTCACGCCACCATTGCCGGAGCGCGTGGTCTTCCTGGTTCAGGAGGAGGTGGCGGACCGCCTTGCCGCGTCGCCGGGGGGCAAAACGTACGGTGCGCTCTCGGTGAATGTGCAGGCGGTATGCCGAGTCGAGAAGGTTTTCACGGTGGCACCGGGCGCATTCCGGCCGCCGCCGAAAGTGCGCAGTGCATTGATTCGCCTTAGGCCTCTTGCCGAACCGCTCGTCAAGTACGAGGAGATCGAGACGTTGCGTGCATTTGTGACGGCGTGCTTCAGCAAGCGTCGGAAGCAGCTCAAGAACGCGGTGCCTATGGTTACAGAAAGACAGCTTCGGGAGCTGGGTTTCGATCCAACGATCCGACCGGAGCGGCTTCCGCCAATCGCGTTCGTGCGCTTGCTACGGGCAGCCCAATGATACGCCCAATAATTGCATATCAATGATTATTGATATGGTTTTCGGACGAGAATCCCTGACATGGTCTTCGGATGAGCCGCCGCGCCCTGCTTCGGGCCGCCACGAAGCTAGCCCGCCCCCCCAAGGGGGTCTCTGTCCAGCCACATTCGTTGCCGAGCGAGCTGGCGCACGTGGCGTTGTGGTTTCATGCGCTGTCCGACGTTACCCGGCTAAACATCGTCCAGATGCTTTCTTACCAGGAACGCTGCGTGGGCGAATTGGAGCAGGTACTCGACGTTCCGCAACCACTCCTCTCCTTTCATCTGAAAGTGCTCAAGGATGCCGGCCTCGTCTGCCGCCGCCGAGACGGACAATGGGTCTATTACGCGCTTCAGGCCGATGGGTTGAATTTCATAATCGCGTTCATAGAAACCGTGCAGCCCGGAAGGCATGCCGGATGCGCGCTTGATTGCTGCCGCGCGCTCCGGGCTCTTGCGCCGATGTCCTGAATTGTGAAATAGTTCACAATGCGGAAGATTTCCGACAGCACGGTGCGGCGGCTGTCTGTTTACCTACGCTTTCTCGAGCAGGCCCAATCCGCCACCATCTCGTCGGGCGAGTTGGCGCGCTTGGCCGGCACCACATCCGCCCAGGTCCGCAAAGATCTCTCCTTCTTCGGCTCATTCGGGAAACGCGGCTTGGGCTACGCTGTCCCCGAGCTGGCGCGCCGCATTCGCGACATCCTCGGTCTCGAGCGCGGCTATCGTGTCGTACTCGTAGGCGCGGGCCGGATGGGCGGGGCACTGGTGCAGTATCAAGGCTTTAAGCAGCGCGGCTTTCACATCACCGCCATCTACGATCAGGACGCGCGCAAAATCGGCTCGCGCTGGAATGGGTTGATCGTGAGAGACGTTCGCCATCTCGAGACCGATCTCAAGAAGGACCCGAGCGACATCGCCATCGTCGTGACGCCCGCCGAGTCGGCGCAGCAGGTCGTCGATCGGCTGGTGCGGAGTGGCGTGAAGGCGATTCTAAACTTTGCGCCGGTGACCTTGAGTGTACCCGCCGACGTCGAAGTCAAGACCGTGAACATGGCGCTGGAACTGGAGACGCTGAGCTACTCGCTGGCCAATCGTTAGCTTTCCCCCCCATGCCCCGGGTTCACGTCACCTCCGAAATCGGCGCGCTGCGTTCCGTTTTGGTCCATACACCCGGCAAAGAACTCGTGGCCGTCACGCCCGGCACGCGCGAAGACTACCTCTACGACGATATCATCGACCTCGAGATCGCGCAGCGCGAGCATCGACGGCTCGTCGCGGTTCTGGAACGGTTTGCCGAAGTGCACGAAGTGCGCGATACCCTGGTCGAGATCGCCGGGCGGCCGGAAGTACGGGAATTTCTCACCACGCGCGCGCTGGAGGTGATTCCGTCCGACGCCCTCGCCAAGCAGATGGCCGCGCTGTCATCGGAAGATTTTGTTGCGCTCATGGTGGAGGGCGCCCTGGAAGATGGTGGTCCCATCGCTCGTGCGCTGAACGAAGTGGCCTATGCGCTGCCACCGCTGCCCAATCTGTTCTTCACGCGCGACGTCGGCATCGTGATCGGCGAGCACGCCATCATCGGCTCGATGCGGCACGGTGTCCGCTGGACCGAAGAGCTGCTCGTCAAAGCGCTGTTCCGCTACGACGCGAAGTTCGAGAACGCCGGCATCTTGTACGACGGCTCCGACGAGAAACGTCTCAACTACACGCTCGAGGGTGGGGACGTGCACCCCGTCCGGCCCGACCTAATGATTCTTGGATTCAGCGAACGCTCCAGTCCCGCGGCGCTCGACCTGTTGTGCGAGCTCGTCTTCGCGAACTGCGCGGTGACGGACGTGATCATCGTCGTGCTCCCCACGGAGCGCACCGCGATCCATCTCGACATGATCTTCACCCAAGTCGATAAAGACCTCTGCGTCGTCTTTCCGCCTCATTTCGTTGGGCCGGAACGGCTGGCGGTCCTGCATCGGCGCAAACGCTCCAAGGGTGTGAAAGAAGTGCCCAACTTCTTCGCGGCGATGCAGGCCGTCGATCACCCGCTCGAGCCGATCTTCTGTGGCGGCAATCAACGGACGGTCCAGGAACGCGAACAGTGGGCTTCGGCCTGCAATTGCTTCGCAGTACGCCCAGGCGTGGTCCTGAGCTACGACCGCAACGACGCTACGCTCGACGAGCTCACCAACGCCGGCTTTCGGCTCGTCTCGGCCGTGAAGCTGCTGACAGGTGATGAGACGGTCGCCGATAACGAGCGCGCGGTAATTTCGATCGAAGGCAGCGAGCTGGTGCGCGGCGGTGGCGGCCCGCGCTGCATGACGCTTCCGCTCCGACGAGACGATCTCTGACCGGACTTGCGGCGGTCCCGGCTTCATCGCTCACGTCCCGGGCGGTTTCCTTCTTACAGAGCGGGCCGGCCGGAAGCCTGGCGATCGTTCGCGACGTGCTGGGCATTGCGCAGGCGAACCGGCACACCGCCGACCGCATTGCCGCGACGCTGCTGGCCCCCGACAAACGGTTCAGCCGGACGGCCGACGGCCGCTGGACCCTCACCACGCCACCACCCGCAGCGAGCCCGTTGCTCGAAGCCTGCCGCTGGGCGGTGGTGGACGTCGAAACCACCGGGGTGCGCGCGTTCCGTGGCGACCGCATCATGGAAATCGCCGTGGTCAGGCTCGACGGCACCGTCGCGTTCCGCTCGCTGGTCAATCCGGGCATTCCGATCCCGCAATTCATCGCCGGGCTGACCGGGATCGACGCCCCGATGGTGCGCAACGCCCCACCGTTCGAAGCGATCGTCGCTGAGGTGCTCAAGGCCCTCGAGGGCTGCGTGTTCGTGGCGCACAATGCGCGCTTCGATTGGGCCTTTGTGTCGACGGAGATCGAACGCGCCACGGGGCTGCTGCTGCAGGGGCCGCGCGTGTGCACGGTGCGGCTCGCGCGCAAGCTCCTGCCCGATTTGCCACGGCGCAATCTCGACACGGTCAGCTATCACTTCGGCATCGAGATCGAGGGAAGGCACCGGGCAACGGGGGATGCCGTTGCCGCGGCCAAATGCCTGGCAAGGCTGCTGCGATTGGCGCAGGGGAACGGGGCCACGACGTTGACGGATTTGGTGAATTGACCCACACCACCTTCAAAGTTGGTCGCCTCACCTGCCACGCCCTTGAAGCCGGTCTCCAGCATCTCGACGGCGGGGCGATGTTCGGTATCGTTCCGAAAGCGCTCTGGGCGCGCCGAGCTCCGCCCGACGAGCGCAATCGCATTCCTCTCGCGTTGCGGTGCCTGCTCATCGAGCACGATGCCGGCCTGGTATTGATCGACACCGGAATCGGCAACAAGGAGAATACGAAGTTCATCGACATTTACGGCGTCGAGAACAAGGGGGCGAACGGCCGCACGCAGCTCGAAGACGCGCTCGCCGCCCTTGGGCATCGCCCTGAGGACATTCGCCGCGTCATCAACACCCACCTGCATTTCGACCATGCTGGTGGCAACCTGTCGCGTGAGGGACTCTCATTCCCAAGCGCGCAGTACATCGTGCAGCGGCGCGAGCTCCACTTTGCCCGGCACACCAATGAGCGCACCGCGGGCAGCTATCTCGCGCCCAATTTCGAAGGCATCCCGTTCCAGCTGATCGATGGGGAGACCGAGATTCTGCCGGGGATCCGCGGGCTGCCGACACCAGGACACGTCCCATATCACCAGTCGATCCTCATCCAAAGCGCCGGCGAGACCGCGTGCTTCGTGGCGGACCTGGTGCCGACGTCCGCCCATCTGCCATTGCCCTGGATCATGGGCTACGACCTGGAGCCGCTGGTCACGCTCGAAACCCGCCGCCGCATCTACCAGCGGGCGGAGGCGGAGGGGTGGCTGCTGGTGTTCGAACACGACCCCCACGTCGTATCGGGTCGCCTGGCTCGAGAAGAGAAAGGCTTTGGACTTGTCGAGCAGCGGGTGCTCGGCTAGCTTGGTGTCGACAATACGGTAAGTGGGCTGCGGGCCCCACCCCATGCCTCTCGTGGAGAGTGCTTCAGGGTTCTCGAGACCTCACCAACAGTGAGGAATTGCGGATCTTGGGATAACCGGGGTCCGCGTTTTTACTTTCTGTGAAGGAGATCGCACAGCTGCCACCTCTCGACAACAATAGCAAAGCACCCCGCACGCGCGTCAATCGGCAAATTCGCATCAGTCCGGTGCGCGTGATCGCGGACAACGGCGACCAGCTGGGCGTGTTGACGATCGATGAAGCCCTGGCCGCTGCGCATGAACGGGGCCTGGATCTCGTGGAAGTCGCGCCGCTCGCCCGGCCGCCGGTCGTCAAGATCATGGACTACGGGAAGTTCAAGTTCGAGCAGGCCAAGGCCGCGCGCGCCGCCAAGAAAAAGCAGCACGTGATTCACCTGAAGGAAGTGAAGTATCGTCCGGGTATCGACGATCACGACTTCGATTTCAAGACGCGGCACGCCCGCGAGTTCTTGGCCGATGGCAACAAGGTGAAGGTGACGATGATGTACCGCGGCCGGCAGATGGCGCACATCGAGCTGGGCCGGGAAGTGCTGGATCGCGTCGCACAAGAACTGAAGGACATAGGAAAGATTGAGCAAGAGCCGAAGCTGGAAGGACGCAACATGTCCATGGTGCTGGCACCAAAATGAAGGTGCCAGGTGTCGGGTGTCAGGACCTATCTGACATCATCTGGCACCCGACACCTGACACCAGACACCTGAGGTTTTGACAATGCCGAAGATGAAATCAAAGCGCGCCCTGAGAAAGCGGATCAGGCTCACGGGCACCGGCAAGCTGCGCCGTTACCGTGCCTACAAGCGGCACATCCTGACCTCGAAGCATCCGAAGCGGAAGCGCCACCTGCGCAAAGCGACGCTCGTGTCGCATGCCGACCGCCGGCTCAAGCGCCTGCTGCTGGCGTAGGGAGATCCCATGCCTCGCGTCAAAAGCAACGTTGCGCGCCTGAAGCGCAAGAACAAGGTGATGGAGCTCGCCAAGGGCTACTGGGGCGGGCGCAGCAAACTCTGGAAGGCCGCCAAGGAAGCCACCGAGCGTGCGGCGAAGTACGCCTATCGCGATCGCCGCGCCAAAAAGGTGGAGTTCCGGCGCCTCTGGATCACGCGTATCAACGCGGCGGCCCGGCTGCATGCGTTGTCGTACAACAAATTCATGAACGGCTTGCGCAAAGCGGGGGTCGAGGTCAACCGCAAAGTCCTCGCCGATCTCGCCGTGCGCGATCCGGCGGCGTTTGAACAGTTGGCGGAGGTCGCGAAGAAATCCTTGCAGCCCTAGAATCGCTGCGGGAGCGCCTCACAGAGATCCCGCACGCAGACGAACGACGCCTCCAGGAGCTCAAAACCGAGCTCCTGGGCCGCAAGGCTGGTAAGCTCACCGATATTCTCAAAAGTCTCCCCACGCTCGATCCCGAGACTCGACGGACAATCGGGGGAGCAGCGAATGCCCTCAAACGAGAGCTCGAGCAAGCGATCGAGGCGCGTGAGCTCGAGCTCAAGCGCGGCGCCGCGGCGCTCGCCGATGTGGATGTCACGATGCCCGGCCGCCGGCAATGGCGGGGCGGATTGCATCTCGTCACCCAGGTCGTCGACGAGATCTGCGACATCTTCCGCGAGCTCGGTTTCACGCGCGTCACCGGCCCTGAAGCCGAGACGGAGCGCTACAACTTCTACGCGCTGAATTTCCCCAAGGATCATCCTGCGCTCGACGCGCAGGACAGCTTCTATCTCGGCGGCGATGTCGTGCTCCGCACGCATACCTCGCCGGTCCAGATCCACACGCTCGAGACCTATCCGCCGCCGATTCGCATCGTCGTGCCGGGTCGGTGTTACCGCCGCGATCCGTTTGACGCGTCGCACTCACCGGTGTTCGAGCAGATCGAAGGATTTGCGGTCGATGCAGGGATCAGCTTCGTCGATTTCAAGGCGACCCTGGCGGCGTGGGCTCGGAGGTTCTTCTCGCCCCAAACCAAGGTGCGCTTTCGGCCCTCCTACTTCCCCTTCACCGAGCCGTCGGCCGAGATGGATGTGCAGTGCCAGATCTGCGGTGGCTCGGGCTGCGCCGCCTGCAAGCAGACCGGCTGGATGGAGATCCTCGGCTCCGGAATGGTGCATCCCGCTGTCCTCGAGAACTGCAAGGTCGACAGCGAGAAGTACACCGGATTCGCGTGGGGCATGGGCCCGGAGCGCATCGCGATGCTGCGCCACGGCATCCCGGACATCCGGTTGTTCTTCGACAGCGACGTCCGCTTCCTCGAGCAGTTCTCATGATTGTTGCGCGTCGCTGGCTCGAAGCCCTGCTCGGCCGCCCGCTTCAAGGCCAGGACGTTGCTGACCGCCTGGCACGCCAGGTCGCACCGGTGGATGGTGTCGTGCCCATTCATCAGGATCTGCGCGAGGTGCTCGTCGCGCGTGTCCTCGAGGTGCGCCAGCACCCGAATGCCGACCGCCTGTCGCTGTGCCTCGTCGATGCCGGCGGCAGCGCGCCGCTCGAGGTCGTCTGCGGCGCCGCGAATGTTCAGGCGGGCAAGTCGTATCCGTTTGCGCCCGTCGGCGCGACCCTTCCCGGAGGGCTCAAGCTCGAGCGCCGCAAGATTCGCGGCGTCGAGTCCAACGGCATGCTCTGCTCCGCGAAAGAGCTGGGCCTGGGCGTGGACCATGCCGGCATTCTGGAGCTGCAGACCGATGCCCCTCCTGGTACGCCCTTCCTCGACGCGGTACCGATCGCCGACGAACAGATCATCATCGACGTCTCCGCGAATCGCCCGGACTTGCTGTGTCATCGCGGTGTGGCGAGAGAGTTGGCGGTGAGCTTGGGAGCGACGGTGAAGCTTCCGGAGATACCGGGCGGTTTGGCGGTTAGGCGGTTAGGCGGTTTGAAACACGCCTCTCCAACCGCCCAACCGCCGACCCGCTTAACCGCCAAGGTCGATAGCGTCGAAGTCCGACTCGAAGACCCCGAAGGCGCCCCTCGCTACATGATCGCGGTGATCCGCGGGGTGAAGGTCGGACCGAGTCCGGCCTGGCTGGCCGCGCGTCTCCAAAGCATCGGCCAGCGCTCCATCAACAACATCGTCGACGCGACAAACTACATCCTGTTCGAGATCAATCAGCCGTTGCACGCCTTCGATCTCGCCAAGTTGCGCGGGCCGGCGGTGGTCGTCCGGCGCGCGAAACCCGGCGAGCCGATCGTGACCCTGGACGGGATGACGCGAAAGCTCACGGCCGAAATGACGGCGATCTGTGACGCTGAGCGGCCGCAGATCGTGGCCGGCGTCATGGGCAGTGCCGAATCCGAGGTTACCGAGAGCACCACCGACATCGTGCTTGAAGCCGCCTACTTCCAGCCCACCCGCATTCGGCGCACGCGTCGCGCCCTCGGCCTCTCGAGCGAATCGAGTTATCGGTTCGAGCGTGGCATCGACATGCTCGGCATGCCCGACGCGCTGGCGCGGGCGATCGACCTGACCTGATTCGCGCGGTTGCCGGCGGCGAAATGCGCGAACCGCCAATCGACCTATGGCCCGAGCCGGAGAAACCGCGCTCGGTGTTCCTGCGCCCGGCCCGCGTCAATCACCTGCTTGGCGTCCCCGTGCCGCGCAAAGAGGTCGAGCAGCTGCTCTCAGCGGTTGGCTTCGTCGCCGCACCCAAGGACGATCGGCTCGCCGTGCAAGTCCCGGGGTGGCGTCCCGACGTGACGCGCGAGGTCGACCTGATCGAAGAGGTCGCGCGGCTCCGTGGCTACGACACGTTCCCCGACGAGCTCCGACCCTACCGTCCCGGCACGGTGCCGGACGCCCCTGCCGAGGTGACGTTGCGGCGCATCCGCGAGCAGCTGGCGCGAAGCGGCGGGGGGCTCCTCGAGGTGCGCACGCTGCCCCTCGGTCCTGCCGATCAACCGGAAGCGGTGGCCATTCAGAACCCGCTCTCGGCCGAGGAGGGCTATCTCAGAAGCCGTCTGCTCCCGGGGTTGATTCGCCGGGTGGAGTACAACTGGAGCCAGGGCCAACGGGACATCCGGCTATTCGAGGTCGGAACCGTCTTTCGCGCCGGGAAGGGGCCGCGACCGGAGGAAGAGCTGCACCTGGCCATCGTTCTCACCGGGGCCCGGCATCCGGCGCATTGGACCGCTTCGCAAGAGCGTGTGAAACTACCTGATATGGACATATGGGACTTAAAGCGCCACTTTGAGTTAGCTGCTGGGGTGGCGGCCCCCTCCTGCGACGTGCAACCGGCCACCAATGGCTCCGGTTGGATCGCGGTGGAAAAGGGCGGCGGTGAGCCGGTGGGTCGGGCCCAGCCGCTCGAGGCCGACGCGCCGCGCTGGGCGGGTCCGTTGTTTGGACTCGAGGTCAGGATCACAGTAGAGCCGCCTCGCGTGGCGCGGTATCAGCCGTTGCCGACTCAGCCGCCGGTTGTGCGTGATCTTTCGTTGGTGGTCCCCGGCGGTGTGACGGCTGCGGCGATTGACGCCCTCCTTGCCCGAGAAGGCGGTACGCTACTCGAGCGGCTGGACGTGCTGGACGAGTACCGTGGGGAAGGGCTGCCGGCCGGAACGCGCGGTGTGACGTGGCGGTGCACGTTCCGCGACCCCGGGGACGGGGGGGCGGGGGGAGCCCGGACGCTCACGGATGGGGAGATTGATGCGCTGCTCAGCCGGATGCTGAACGCGCTGGAGGAGCAATTTGGTGTACAGCGGCGACAGGCCACCCACTGATGTGCGCGAGGCCATCGATCAGCTCGAGGCGATTCTCCGCGACGTGGCGGAGGAGTTGGCGGGCTGGCGTTCGCGCGCGCAGAAGGCCGAGTCGGAGCTGAAGGCCCGCGGCGGCCCGGTGAAGAACCCGGAGCTGGAATCGGAGAACAAGGCGCTGCGCCAGCGGGTCGAAGGCGCGCGGACGCGCGTCCACGATCTCATGCAACGACTCACGTTTTTGGAGGAGCAAGCGCGGGATAATGGGGGCCATAAGTGACGGCGAAGAAGCACGCCGTCCGGGTGATGATCGGCGGCGAGGAATACACGGTCCGCTCCGATCTCTCGCCCGACTACACGCGCGAAGTCGCCGCGTACGTGGACCAGGCGTTGAAGAAAGTCCTCAGTCAGGGACCCTTGGTGGAGAACCATAAGGCCGCGATTCTGGCGGCGCTCGACATTACGAACGAGCTGTTTCTGGCGAAGCAGACGGAGCGGGAAGTGGCGGCGCGCCTCGCGGCCGTCGCCGACGATCTGGCCAAGATGCTGCCGCCGGCGAAGCGGAAGGCACTGACCGCCGGCTGACAACCCTCGCGGTTCCGCCCTCGTGGTGAGGCCGCGCGCTGGAGATAGATCCATGGCAGAGCTGTCCAGTACCATTGTGGCCGTGCTCAGCGGCGTGCTCGTCGCGGCACTGGCCTTCTATGTGTGGGGACGGCGCCTCGAGCGCCGCGCGGCCGAGTCCAGCCAGCGGGTCGTGCTGGCGGCCAAAGAAGAGCTCATGTCGGTCCGCGAAAACCTCCACAATAGCCTCGACCAAAAGATCGCCGGCGTCGATCGCCGCGAGCAGGATCTGCGCAAGCTCGAGCAGCAGCTGCAGGAGCGCGCCCGCTCGCTGACCAAGCGCGAGCAGGACATTGGGACACGCCTCGAACAGGTCGCGGGCCTGACCGCGCAGGACGCCAAGGCCGAGCTCGTCGCTCGAATCGAGAGCGAAGCGCGCGACGAGGCGGCCGCGCTCGTGCGCAACATCACCGAGCAGGCGAAGAAGAACGCCGATCGGGAGGCGAAGAAGATCGTCGCCATCGCGATCCAGCGCATCGCCGCCGAGCAGACGGCGGAGTCGAGCGTGTCGGCGGTCCTGCTTCCATCGGACGAAATGAAGGGCCGGATCATCGGCCGCGAAGGCCGCAACATTCGTGCGTTCGAAGCCGCCACCGGTGTCGACGTGATCATCGACGACACGCCTGACACCGTCGTGGTCTCGTGCTTCGATCCGGTGCGTCGCGAAGTTGGGCGCTTGGCGCTCGAACGCCTCATCGCGGACGGCCGCATCCATCCGGGACGGATCGAAGAGATCGTCAAGAAGGCCAAGAGCGACGTGGACACCAGCATCGTCGAAGCCGGGGAGCAGGCCGTCTACGACACCGGCATTCGTGGCATGCACGCTGAGCTGGTAAAGCTGGTCGGCCGGATGAAGTACCGGACGTCATACGGGCAGAACATCCTGGAGCACTCCAAGGAGGTCGCCTACCTGGCCGGCATGATGGCAGCCGAGCTGAAGCTCGACGTCCATCTGGCCAAGCGTGGGGCGCTGCTGCACGACGTCGGCAAAGTCCTGACGCACGAGCATGACGGGACCCACGTCCAGCTCGGCGTCGAGATGGCGACGAAGTACGGCGAGAACGCCGTCGTGATCAACTGCATTGCGGCGCATCACGATGACGTCCCCCATGAATCGCCGGTCAGCGTCATCGTGCAGGCGGCGGACGCGATTTCGGGGTCGCGCCCGGGCGCCCGGCGCGAGGCGTTCGAAACCTATGTCAAGCGCCTCACCGATCTCGAGAAGCTCGCCTCCGAGTTCAAGGGTGTGGACAGAGTGTTCGCGATTCAGGCGGGCCGGGAAGTGCGCGTCGTGGTGACCCCCGAGGCGGTGGACGATACCGCCGCCGCGCGCCTCACCGACGAAATCGCGCGCAAGATCGAGCGCGAGCTGCAGTACCCGGGGCAGATCAAGGTCGTGGTGATCCGCGAAACACGGGCGGTCGGCGTTGCCCGCTAAGCTGATCGACGGCAACGCGATCGGTGCCGCAATGCGCGCGGAGCTGGGGACGCAGATCGCAGCGCTCAAAAAGAAAGGCATCACGCCGGGGCTGGCGGTGATACTCGTGGGCGACAATCCGGCGTCGCAGGTGTACGTGCGCATGAAGGGAAAAGCGTGCGACGAAGCCGGTCTGTACC
>QHTW01000095.1:12552-16086 GCA_003220955.1 Gemmatimonadota bacterium
TTCGGCCCGCGACGCCTTACGGCGTGCAGCAGCTGCTGCTCAGAACCGGCGTCGAGACGAAGGGCGCCCACGCCGTCGTCGTCGGACGCTCCAACATCGTGGGCCGGCCGATGGCGGCGCTGCTGCTGCAGGACGGACCGGGCGGCAATGCGACCGTCACCGTTTGCCACTCGCGGACGCGCGGCATCGATCAGCACACGCGGCTGGCGGACATCCTCATCGTCGCCATCGGCAAGCCGGAGTTTGTGACGGGCGACATGGTGAAGCCGGGCGCCGTCGTGATCGACGTCGGCGTCAACCGCGTCGACGATCCATCGAGGAAGCAGGGCTACCGGCTCGTCGGCGATGTGAAGTTTCAGGAAGCGAAGCAGGTCGCGTCGGCGATCACGCCCGTTCCCGGCGGCGTCGGTCCGATGACGATCACGATGCTCCTCTCCAATACGGTCCAGGCCGCTCGCCAGTGGGCGCACCCCTAGATCTCGTCACCGCCGCCTCGGCCGAAGGGGCGTGGACGGTCGGCGAAGTCACCCGCCGCGCGCGCGCGGTGATCGAGGCGGGGCTGCCGCCTCTGTGGGTGCGTGGCGAGATCGCGGGCTTCAAGGCGTGGCGCAGTGGACATTGGTACTTCTCGCTGCGCGATAAGACCGCGCAGATGCGGTGCGTCATGTTCGCCAAGCAGAACTTCCGGCTGCCCAGCCCGTCGGACGGCATGCAGGTCTTCGTATTCGCGCGGCCCTCGATGTACGAAGAGAAGGGCGAGTTCCAGCTGACGGTGATGGAGCTCTTGTCGACGGAGCAGGGCGGCCTGTGGAAGTTGGCATTCGAGAAAGCGAAAGCCGCCCTCGCCAAGGACGGACTGCTCGATCCCGCCCGCAAACGCCGCTTGCCGCAGTTCCCGCGACGCATCGCGGTGGTGACGAGCCCCGATGGAGCGGCGCTGCGCGACATCCAGGCCGTCGTCGGCCGCCGCTGGCCCGTCGCCGAGCTGATTGTCGTACCGGCTCAGGTGCAGGGAGCCAAAGCCGAAGCGTCCGTGTGCTCGGCGCTCAACCGCATCCGCCGGCTGCCAGTCGACGTGCTGCTTGTTGCGCGAGGAGGCGGCTCCGTCGAAGACCTGTGGGCGTTCAACTCCGAGCGCGTCGCGCGAGCCGTGGCCGCGATGCCCATGCCGGTGATCTCGGCGATCGGCCACGAAACGGATGTCACGCTGTGCGACCTCGTCGCCGACCTGCGCGCGCCGACCCCGTCCGCCGCGGCTGAAGCGGCGACACCGGATCGGATCGAGGTGCTCCAGCATTGTGGTGTTCTCGGTCAGCGCCTCGCGCGCGCCCTGCGGATCGCGTCCCGCCACGTGGTCGATCGACTCGACCGCACCCGCGATCGCCTCGTGGGTTCTATGGATCGCCGGCTCGAGCAATCCCGCGCCCTGCTCACCGCGCAGAGCGCACGCCTTGACGCCTTGAGTCCGCTCCGCGTGTTGGCGCGCGGGTATGCCGTGGCGCGCGACGAGAACGGCCAGGTCCTGAAACGCGTGGGACAGCTCCCCAGCGGCAAAGCATTCCGGCTCCGCGTGACGGACGGAGAGGTGAATGGCCGAGTTCAGTAAGCAGCTCGAGCGGCTTGAAGCGATCGTCCGCCGGCTCGAATCCGAAGACCTCGATCTCGACGAAGCGTTGAAGCTGTTCGAGGAGGGCGTCGAGCGGCTGCGGGTCGCGCGTGAGCAGCTGCAGCAGGCGGAGCTCAAGGTCAAAAAAGTGCTCGAGATTGAAAGCCCTTCGTAGCTACCTCGCGGATGTGCGTGAGCAGGTCGACCGGGTCCTGGAGACGGCGACCGGCGTCGATGAGGTCATGCGCTACAGCCTGCTCGGCGAAGGCAAACGTTTGCGGCCGACGCTGGTGTTCGCCGCGCATGAAGCCCTCGACGGCGCGTCGCCGGCGGGCGTCGCCGAGATCGCGGCGGCGGTCGAAGTCGTCCATGCCTATTCGCTGGTGCACGACGACTTGCCCTGCATGGACGACGACGACCTGCGGCGTGGCCGCGCGACCGCCCATCGCGCCTTCGATGTGCCGCGGGCGACTCGCGCGGGCTACGAGATGGTCGCCCTGGCGGCCCGTGTCCTGGCTCGCGGCTTAGACGCGCTGCAACTCCCGGCGGCGCGCCGCCGCGAGATCTCGCTCGAGCTGTTTCGCGCCGCGGGCGCGGGGGGGATGATCGGCGGCCAGGCGCTCGATCTCGAAGCCGAGGCGAAGGCGCTGCCGATCGGTGCGCTGGAGGAGGTGCATCGGCGCAAGACCGGCGCCTTGATCGCCGCGTCGTGCGTGATCGGCGGGCTCTCCGCCGACGGGACAGCGGGCCGCATCGAGGCGCTGCGGGCGTACGGGGAAGCCATTGGGCTCGCCTTTCAGATCGCCGACGATGTGCTCGACGCCACCGCGACGTCCGATCAGCTGGGGAAAACCGCCGGCAAAGACGCCGCGCACGCCAAGGCGACATTCGTGACGCTCCTCGGCGTCGGGGCGGCGCGCGCTGAGGCGGAGCGTCTCGCGGCCAAGGCCGTAGACCACCTGCGGGATGCCGGGTTAGTTTCCCCCATACTGGTCGAGCTCGCCCACTACATCGTGACGAGGCCTAATTGATTCTCGAATCCATTCACAATCCCCAGGACGTGCGCGCGCTTCCTCCGGACCAGCTGCAGCAGCTGGCCGACGAGGTGCGCCAACGGCTCATCGATGTGGTCTCGCAGACCGGCGGCCACATCGGTGCCGGCCTTGGCGTCGTCGAGCTGACGGTCGCGCTCTGCGCCGCGTTCGACTCGCCGCGCGACAAGATCGTGTGGGACGTGGGGCATCAGGGCTACCCGTGGAAGATCCTGACCGGGCGTAACGACCGGCTCGCCACTTTGCGGCAACGCGGTGGCCTGTCCGGGTTCCTGCGGCGCGACGAAAGCGAGCACGACCAGTTCGGGGCCGGTCACGCCGGGACGGCGCTCTCGGCGGCGTTTGGGATGGCGACCGCGCGTGACCTGAAGGGCGACACGTTCGAGGTCGTGGCGGTCGTCGGCGACGGGGCGATGACCTGCGGCCTGCCGTACGAGGCGCTCAATAACGCCGGCGATTCGGGCCGCGACATCATCGTGGTGCTGAATGACAACGGGATGTCCATCGCCCCGAACGTGGGCGCGATCAGCAAATACTTCGGCTCCATCATCGCCAGCCCGATCGGGGTGCGGATGCGCGAGCGTGTCAAGCACGTCATCGAGCGCGCGTCGCACCTGATCGGCGGCAAGAAGCTGGTCGACTTCGCCAAAAACGTGGAAGAGAGCATCAAGAATCTCTGGTCGCCCGGCATGCTGTTCGAAGAGCTGGGCTTCCGCTACTTCGGGCCGATCGACGGGCACAACATCGCGCAGATGCTGCACACGTTCGATATCGTGAAGACGCTGAAGGGACCGCGGGTCGTGCACGTCATTACCGAGAAGGGGAAGGGTTTCCCGCTCCCCGAGCCCGACCTCGAGAAGTATCACGCCCGCGCGC
>QHTW01000249.1 GCA_003220955.1 Gemmatimonadota bacterium
AGGGCGCGATCCTGCGCGAGTATGCCACGGACGGCTGGCCGACGACGTTGATGCTCGTGAACGCCATCGGATTCGTCGCGGAGGCCGCCGATCACCACCCCGATCTCGCGGTGAGCTGGGGCAAGGTGCAAGTGAAGCTGTGGACGCACAGCGCGGGCGGCGTCACGGCGAGTGACGTCGAGCTGGCACAGCTCATCGAGCGGACGGCGCTGTGGCGGCCACAAGCGGGGAGCAGCGCGCTGCGCGGCACGACCAAGAAATTTGTGGGTTCGTGACGCTCGCCGTACGTCTCGTCCCCGTCCCCGATCCCTTCGGCACCTGCGTCCGCTTCAGCGGACATCCCCACCTGCTCTTTCTCGACAGCTCGGCGCAGGGTGCGCTGGGCCGTTACTCGTTTCTGACGGCGGATCCGGTGGCCGTCGCGCGCACCCCCGACGCCGCGCGCGACATGCTGCGAAGCCAGCGCCAGGCACCGCTGCCCGGTCTGCCGCCGTTCCAGGGCGGGATCGCGGGCTACATCGGCTACGATTGGGGTGCGGAGCTGGAGCGCGTGGCGCGGCCGGCGGCCGACCGGTACACGCCACGAATTGCCGACGTGGCGTTGGCGCTCTACGACTGGGTCATTGCCTGGGATCATCTGGAGCAGACGGCGTGGGTCATCACGACCGGGAGCGAGGCGGATGCGGGAGCGCGTGCTGCGTGGGTGCGCGCGCGACTCGCCGCCCCGATGCTGGCGATTCGCGATTTTGCGGCGTCCAGCCCGGCACTCCCGCAATCGAACTTCGCCCCGTCAGAGTTTGAGGCCGCCGTCTCGCGCGTGCGCGATTACATCGCCGCGGGCGACGTCTATCAGGTCAACCTCTCGCAGCGCTTCCACGCGCCGTTCTCCGGCTCGGCGCTTGCGCTTTATCGGCGCTTGCGCGCGCGCAATCCCGCGCCGTTCGGCGCGTATCTGGAGTTCGGCGACGCACACATCGCCAGCATCTCCCCGGAGCGCTTTCTGCGCCTCCACGCCACCACGCGGGTCGCCGAGGCGCGGCCCATCAAGGGGACGCGCCCGCGCGGAGACTCACCGGCGACGGACCGCGCGCTCGCCAGCGAGTTGGCGGCAAGCGAGAAAGACCGCGCCGAGAACGTGATGATCGTGGACCTGTTGCGAAACGATTTGGGGAAGGTATGCCGGCCGGGGTCGGTCCAGGTTCCCCGGCTCTTTGCGCTCGAGTCACACCCCACGGTCCACCATCTCGTTTCCACCGTCACCGGCGAGCTCGCTGGCGGGGCCGACGCCTTCGATTTGCTGCGCGCGGCGTTCCCCGGTGGATCGGTGACGGGCGCGCCAAAGATTCGGGCGATGCAGATCATCGCGGAGCTGGAGCGTGCGCCGCGGGGTCTCTACTGCGGCGCGATCGGTTATGTCTCGGCGACCGGCGCGATGGACTTCAACATTCCCATCCGTACGATCGTGGTACACGGCGGCGACGCCACGTTTCATGCGGGCGCGGGAATCGTGTGGGATTCCGAGCCGACAGCGGAGTACCAGGAGACGCTCGCCAAGGCGCGGACGATGATCGAGGCGCTCACTTCCCCACGCAGAACGCCGCGAACACGCGGTCGAGCACATCCTCTGGCGTAACGGTCCCGATCAAATCGTCGAGCGCGAGGACGGCGGCGCGCAGGTGGGTCGCCGTCGCCGCCGCATCCACTCCACTCGTCCGCGCCGCCCAGAACGCGTCGAGCTCGGCCAACGCGCGCTCCAGCGCGCTGCGATGACGCGCGCGCGTGACGACGGGCTCGACATCGCCGAGCGCCAGGAGGCGACCGAACGCGACTTCCGCCAGGCGTCGCCTCAACTCAGCGAGACCTTTTCCCGTTACGACTGAGACTCCCTCGCCGGTCAGATCGGCTTTCGTTCGTACTACCACCACCGGCGCAGCCGTCTGCGCCAGAAAAGCCGCGCGGGACGGATCGTCTCGCTCCTCGCAAAAAAGCACCAGGTCGGCGGCCGCGAGATACTTCTTGCTGACCTCGATACCGAGCCGCTCGATTCGTTCGCCCGAGTCGCGAAGTCCCGCGGTATCGACGATGCGAAACGGAAACCCCTCGATCACGGCCTGCGCCTCGATCGCGTCGCGCGTCGTCCCCGGAATCTCCGTGACGATCGCGCGCTCGGTGCCGAGCAGCGCGTTGAAGAGCGACGACTTCCCGGCGTTGGGGCGGCCCGCGATCACGAGTAACGCGCCCTCACGCAGCCGCTCGCCCTCCGGCGCAGTCTTCAGCAAGTCAGCCACCCGCCCACGCACCACATCCCACGCACCATGCACGCGTTCAGGCGACACGGGGCCCTCGTCCTCCTCCGGGAAATCGATGTCGTAGGCGATCAGCGCTTCGAGCTCGAGAATCGCAGCGCGGAGCGCCGCCAGGCGGTCGGACAGCCCTCGCTCCAGCTGCTGGAGCGCGCGGCGGCGTTGCGCGGGGGAACCGGCGTCGATGAGATCGGCCGTCGCCTCGGCCTGGAGGAGATCCATCTTGCCGTTG
>QHTW01000272.1:0-1350 GCA_003220955.1 Gemmatimonadota bacterium
CGTCCTGGGGGCGAATCCCGGCGGTCTTCATGGCCAGCCGCATCGCCTCCTGTGCTCCTGAGCCGTCGGGTGCCGGCGCCGTGATGTGATAGGCGTCGGCCGTGGCCCCGTAGCCCACCAGCTCGGCGAGGATCGTCGCCCCGCGCGCCTTGGCGCGCGCCCACTCCTCGAGGATGACGACGGCGGCGCCGTCGCCCATCACGAAGCCGTCGCGGTCCTTGTCGAACGGCCGGCTGGCCGTTTTCGGATCGTCGTTCCGTTCCGACAGCGCCTTCATATTCGCGAAGCTGGCCAGCGCCAGCGGTGTGATCGCGGCTTCCGACCCGCCCGCCACCATGACGTCGGCCTTGTTCTCGCGGATCAGATCGAACGCGTCGCCGACGGCGTGTCCCGACGATGCGCAGGCCGAGACCGTGCAGTAGCACGGCCCCTGGAAGCCGAAGCGCATCGAGACGATGGCCGAGGCCACGTTCGCCATGAACATCGGCACGAAGAACGGCGAGACGCGTCCGGGGCCCTTCTCGATGAAGGTGCGCATGTTCTCTTCGAACGTCGCGATCCCGCCCGTGCCGCTCCCGATGATGACGCCGATCCGTTTGGGATCGAGCGGGCTTTTTTCGAGGCAGGCGTCGCGCACCGCCTGGACCGCGGCGCCCATCGCGAACTGTGAGAACAGGTCGTAGCGCCGCGCTTCCTTCTTTTCCATGTACTGCAGAGGATCGTAATTCTTCACTTCGCAGGCGAAGTGGACGGGCAGTTGGGTGTGATCAAACCGTGTAATGGGACCCGCCCCCGATTGTCCGTCGACGAGGGCGGCCCAGGTGCGCCTTTCCCCATCTTGTCATGGAGATACGACATCGCCGCCCCGACGGTGCGCAGCTTCTCCGCCTCTTCGTCCGGGATGTCGATGTCGAATTCCTTCTCGAACGCCATGACCAGTTCGACGGTATCGAGGCTGTCGGCGCCGAGATCTTCCATGAAACTCGCCTCGTTCGTGAGCTTGTCGCGTTCGACACCGAGCTCCTCCACGATGATGTCTTTGACCTTCTCTTCGAGCTGCTTCATGTCCATTGCCATGGGTAACCCTCAGCGAAGGTGGACCGGCTCACATCACCATCCCGCCGTCGACGACCAGGACCTGTCCCGTAATGTAGCTGGCCAAGTCGGAGGCGAGAAAGAGGACGGCGGAGGCGATGTTTGAGCCTTGTCCCAGCCGTCCCAAAGGAATGTTGTCCAGAAAGTACTGTCTGGCTTCCGCGGATATACCCTTGGTGAGCTCCGTCTCGATATAGCCGGGCGCCACCGCGTTCACCAGCACGTTGCGCGAGGCCAGCTCTTTCGCGATCGACT
>QHTW01000272.1:1357-3967 GCA_003220955.1 Gemmatimonadota bacterium
TAGTTCGATTGCCCCTTGTTGCCGTTCAGCCCCACCACGCTCGTAATGTTGATGACCCGACCCCAGCGTCGCTTGATCATGCCGCGCGCCGCGTACTTGGTCATCAGAAATGTGCCCTTCAGGTTCGTATCCACGACCGCGTCCCAATCCGTTTCGGTCATCAGGAACAGCAGCTTGTCATTGGTGAACCCGGCGTTGTTGACGAGCACGTCGATCTGGCCGAAATCCTTCTCGACCGCTTTGGCGAACGCTTCCACCTGGCTGCTCACGCCGACATCGCACGCGTAGCCGCGCGTGCCCTCGCCGAAAGCGCTCGCCGTCTGCTCCGCCGCCCCGCCATCGCGGGAGCAGAGCGCGACCTGGGCTCCCGCGTCGATGAAGGCACGGCAGATGTCGTGTCCAATCCCGCGCGTCCCACCCGTCACGAGTGCAACCTTTCCCGTCAGATCGAGCTGCATCCGATTCCCGCGCTGGCCCGCGGGGTCTATTACCGCCCGTCGAGCGCTGGTCATAGGGTCATGCTGCTTCCATGAACTTGGTCACCTCATCCGCCGTGCCAAGGCTAACCACGTTCGCTTCGGGTACGATTCGCCTCAAGAGGCCCGCGAGCACGGCACCGGGGCCGATTTCCACGAAGCGCGCATCTGCGCCGCCGAGCCGCGCCGCGTGCTGCATGCATTCTACCCAACGGACCGCCGCCGTGAGTTGGTCCGAGAGCAGCCGCCGCGCGCGACCGGCGTCCTTCACCGCCTCCGCGGTGGCGTTGGCGATCACGGGAAACCTGGGATCGGCGAACTCCGCGCGCTCGAGCGCGACCTGGAGGTGGTTTTGGGCCGGAGCCATGAGCGGTGAGTGAAATGCGCCACTCACCTTGAGCGGGATCACGCGCTTGGCGCCGCGCTTCTTGCAGGCTTCCCCGGCGCGCGACACCGCGTCCGGATCGCCGGAGATGACGGTTTGGTCGGGCGCGTTGATGTTCGCGGGGACGGCGACGCTCGCTTGCTGCGACGCCTCCTCACAGGCGGCCTCGACGTCCTTCGTCGGGAGGCCGAGGACCGCGGCCATCGTGCCCGGGCGCTCTTCCCCCGCCTTCTGCATCAGCTCGCCACGCCGCCGCACGAGCTTCGCGGCCTGCGGCGAGCCAAGCGCCGTCGCGGTGATGTAGGCGGAGTACTCGCCGAGGGAATGTCCGGCGGCGGCGACGGCGTTGTCGACTTTGTCGCGCACGATGGCAAACACTGCGGCGCTGTGCGCGAGGATGGCCGGCTGCGCATTCTGGGTCGCCGTGAGATCCGGTTCGGGTCCTTCGAACATCAGCGTGGACAACGGCGCGCCGAGCGCCTCGTCGATCGCGTCGAACACCGCGCGCGCCGTCGGAAACCGTTCCGCCAGATCCTTTCCCATGCCGACTTTTTGGGCGCCCTGACCCGGGCAGAGCCAGATCGTGCTTACCACCGCACGACCATGCTACCCCAGGTGAAGCCGGCGCCGAACGCGCAGAACATCACCGTCATGCCCGGCGTGACCCGGCCGCATTTGACGGCTTCGTCGAGCGCGATGGCGATGGAAGCGGCGGACGTGTTGCCGAACCGGTCCACATTCACATAGACCTTGTCCATCGGCACGCCGGCATGTTTGGCGGTGGCTTCGATGATCCGGATGTTGGCTTGGTGGGGGATGAGCAGATCGATGCCACCAGCGTCGAGGCCGGCGCGCTGCAGCGCGTGATCGCAGGCGTCCGCCATCGACAGCACGGCGGCCTTGAAGACTTCGCGTCCCGCCATTTTGATGTAATAGCTGTGGTCCTTGAGCAGCTCTTCACTCGGCGGGTGTGTCGCGCCGCCGCCGGGCCGGTAGAGCAGCTCGGCGAGCGTGCCGTCGGTCTTCAGATAGACGGAGAGAATGCCGCGGCCGTTCGTGCTCCGGCGCACGATCGTCGCCCCCGCCCCATCGCCGAACAGCACCGCGGTCGTGCGGTCGCTCCAATCCATGATGCTGGTGAGCTTCTCCGCCGCGATCACGAGGACGTGCGTCGCCTGCTCGGCGGCGATGATCCCTTCGGCGGTGCTGAGCGCGTAGATGAAACCGGAGCAGGCGGCGCCGATATCGAACGCCGCGGCGTTCTTGGCGCCGAGGATGGCCTGGAGATCGCACGCCTGCGAGGGGAGCAACCGATCGGGGGACGCCGTGGCGTAGACGATCGCGTCGATATCGAGCGGTGTGAGGCCGGTTTCTGCGAGCACCTGGAGCGCGGCGGCCTTCCCCATGCAGGCGTTCGTCTCGTCCTTGCTGGAGACCCGCCGCTCGCGGATCCCGGTGCGCTCCCGAATCCACTGATCGGACGTGTCCAGGATTCTCGAGAACTCGTCGTTCGTCATCACGCGCGGCGGCGCGTAGCTGCCGGTGCCCCACAACTCGGCGAAGGGTCGTTTCACGCGGGGATCTTCCCGTCGTGCGCGAATTCGGCGGCAATGTCGTCGGACAGGTGGCTGCGCACGGCTTGAACCGCGACGCGAATCGCGTTCTTGATCGCCTTGGCGGGCGATGCGCCGTGACAGATGATCACGACGCCCTGGACGCCGAGCAGCGGAGCCCCTCCGTACGTCGCAT
>QHTW01000273.1 GCA_003220955.1 Gemmatimonadota bacterium
CACGAAGGCGGTTGGGGCGGAGGCGCGGCCGCCGGCGAGATCGACGACGGCGCGGTGCGGCGTGCCGGCGGCAGTGAAAGGATAGGACAGGAAGTGGCCGAGCAGCATGGGTGAGTCGATAAATACATCGTAATTTGGCGCCGTGTAGGTCGTGCTATCGCTGGTGGCGGGCGCAAGCCCGGTGGCGATCCGCCATCGGGGAGGGAGCTGGAACGCGACGCGCGCCGGCAGCTGCTTCCAGCCGTCGAGGTACATGAACGTGCGTGGTCCGTCCACCATGCCGGACGTCGTCCGCAGGAACCAGCGATTGTTCGGGCGGCGCCACGCGACCGAATCGCGGAGACCGGCGGCGTAGCGCACCGTGATCGAAGGCTTGCCCCGCGTGTCGATCACCCACGAGTTCGGCGAATCCCGACGAACCGCCAGGCGAGCGTCCGCGGATGAGGCCTCGAATCCGGTGATGTTCTCACCCGAGTTCATGAGAACATAGGCCCCCGGTGCCCACGCCGGGATGACGAGGCGGCTCGGGTTAGGGGGATGGATGATCTGCAGTTCGACGAGATACGCGGAGCGATCGTTCGGAACGGTAAGTCTGAAGGACAGCTGTGGAGCTGAATCTTGCGCGACGAGCGCGAGAAGTACCGCGAGCAACTTAGATCGCTACTTGAACAACGCGATCCTTCCCTGACTTCTTCGCGTCGTACATGGCCTGGTCTGCCCGTCTCAGCAAATCGTCGGTGCTGGCATCCGTCGCGGTACAAGAAACCACGCCGATGCTGGCGGTAACGTTGGGCGTCCCCTTGAACACCGTGCGGAGTCCGGAGATCAGCCGTTTCGCCGCGGCGTTTGCCAGCTGGGCGTCGGTCTCGGGCATGAGCACCGCGAACTCGTCGCCCCCGAGCCTGCCGACGACGTCCGCATGACGGACCGACGAACGCATCGCGTCGGCCACGAGCCGCAGCACGGCATCCCCCGTCTGATGGCCGTGGGTGTCGTTGATGACCTTGAAGTTATCGAGATCCATGTAGATCAGCGCGAGGGGACGCGGATAGCGACGGTTGCGGTCGAGCTCCTGGCTCAGCCGATCGGCAAACGCCCGGGCGTTCAACACATTCGTGAGCGGATCCTGAGTCACCAGGCGCGCGAGCTGTGCCTGGCTGCGCCGCAATGACTGGAGACCGGCCATCGCGACACCGAGGACGGCGAGATAGGCCAGCCCGTTCAGGATCCGCCACAACGTCGGCGTATCGGTCGGCATCTGGATCCAGGCGATGGCTTCCCGAAAGACTGTGGTGGCCACGGCGAAGACGATCCCCCACGCCAATCCCTCGGTCCACGTCACGAGCAAGACCGGGATCGTATACAGGATCCCGAACCTGGCCGTGGACGGGGTCAGCGCGTTGGCCCAGTAGACGAGCAGCGTGAGGAGCACATAGCCGGCCAGGCGCAACGCCTGCCGCACCGCGGGTGACGCGAGGGCGGGCATCAGTACGGAGGCTCCGCGACGTGCCGCGGATCGTCCAGGATCAACGCCTGGAGCTCGGTCCCCACGAACACCGAGGATATCTCGGCCGGGACGATCAGCAGAGCGTTCGCGCGCGCCATGCTGGTGAGAATGCCAGAGCCCTGCGGCCCTGTCAAACGCGCTCCCCCTTCCTCTACTATTGCGCGCAAGAAGTGACGCAGTTTGGGACCGAGCGCGATGGGCTCACGTACGGTTACCGGCACCGTCCTCCGAAACGGCAACGCGTGCCCCTGGAGACGCCGAATCGCAGGCCGTACGAATAGCTCGAACGTCACCATGGTGCTGACCGGGTTTCCCGGCAGCCCAATCCATGGGATCCCGTTCATCAGCCCGAATCCGACGGGCGCGCCCGGCCGCATCGCGATCCGCCACAGTTTCAGCTCGCCACCCGACTCGGTGAGCACGTCGCGCACGAGATCGTGCTCACCGACGCTGACGCCGGCGGTGGTCACCAGCAGGTCGGCGTTCGCCGCGCCGCGCAGGTGCTCGCGCAGGCTTTCCTTCGTGTCGCGCGCGACGCCGAGATCGAGCGGCACGGCGCCCGCACGCCGGATCAGCGCGTCGAGCGTGTAGGAGTTGGAGGTCGCGATCTTCCGGCCGGCGAGGATCTCTTCGCGCCGGTCGAGGTCGACGATCTCATCGCCCGACCCCATGAACGCCACACGCGGCGCTCGATGCACGAGCGGCCGGTCGCAGGCGATCGAGGCGAGCACGCCCAGCTGCGAGGGCCCCAGCTCCGTACCAGCCGCGAGCACGACGGTCCCCTTACGAATGTCTTCACCGCGGCGCCGGACGTTTTTCCTCGCGTCCCGAGCGTTGCGGATCCTGACTTTGCCGTTCGCGGGCTGATCGGTGTCTTCCTGGCGGATCACCGTATCGGCGCCCTGCGGCAGCGGTGCGCCGGTAAAGATGCGCGTCGCCTGCGCCTGGCCGATGGGTTTGCTCGGAAACTGACCGGCGGGAACGGTTTCGACGACGGCGAGCTCCGTTTCACCATTCTCGCGCAGGTCTTCGCTGCGCACCGCGTAGCCGTCCATGGCCGAGTTGTCCCACGGCGGCAGGTCGATCGGACTCACCACGTCCT
>QHTW01000274.1:0-2608 GCA_003220955.1 Gemmatimonadota bacterium
ATCGAGCGTGGCGCGCACGAGGACCTCATGCGCGCCCGGGGAGTCTACTACGAGATGGTGAAGCGGCAGATGGAGTCGCACGCGCGCGACGGCGACGAGGTTTTCCGGTGAGCGACGTGCGTGCCGCTTTCATCACGGCGGCCGTCTGGCACGGGACGCTTGACGAAGCCGAAGCGTTGCTGGCCAAGCACCCCGAGCTGCGCGCCGGCGACATTCACACCGCCGCCATCCTCGGCGATGACCGTGCAGTGCGGCGGTTTCTGGCCGAGGATCCGAGCCGTGCGACCGCCAAGAGCCCGCCCTACGGCGGCGACGCATTGACGTATCTGAGTATGTCGAACTACCTGCGCCTGGATCCGGCTCGCACACCGGGATTCCTCCGGGCCGCCGAGGCGTTGCTCGACGCGGGAGCGGATCCGAATGCTGGGTTCTGGGAAACGGGTCAACACGCATCGCACGAGACACCGTTGTACGGCGCGGCGGGTGTGGCCCACAACGTCGAGCTGACCCGGCTGCTCGTCGCGCGCGGGGCGGATCCCAACGATGACGAGGCCGTGTACCACTCGTCTGAAACGTACGACAATGCAGCGATGAAACTGCTCGTCGAGACTGGCAAGCTCACACCGGAATACCTGTCGATGATGCTGATTCGCAAACACGATTGGCACGATTACGACGGAGTGAAGTATCTCCTCGAGCGTGGCGTTGATCCGAACTTCCAGCGCGGACGTGGCTGGATCGCCATTCACCATGCGATTGCTCGCAACAATTCACTCGCCATCATCGAGCTGCTCCTCGACTATGGCGCCGATCCTACGGTGCGAAAAGACGGCGCCACAGCGATCGAGCGCGCGACTCGCAAAGGACGCGGCGATCTGCTCGCGCTCTTCGCACGGCGTGGGTTTAGCGTCGAGCTGACGGGGGTCGATCGTCTCATCGCCGCCTGCGCCACTGACGACGGCACAGCCGTCCGTGAGATCAACGCTCGCGCGCCGGAGCTGGTCCGCGAATTGCTCGCGCAGGGGCCAACCCTGCTGGCGGAGTTCGCCGGCACCTGGAACACCGCCGGCGTCCGCCATCTCCTCGACCTCGGCGTGCCGGTCGACGCGCGCTACACGGGCGATGGGTACTTCGATCTCGCAAAGGACACCACCGCGCTGCACGTGGCCGCCTGGCAGAGCCGTGCCGATCTGGTGCAGCTTCTGATCGAGCGCGGGGCCGACGTGAATGCGATGGATGACAAGGGCCGTACGCCGCTCGTACTCGCTCATAAAGCGCGGGTGGATTCCTACTGGCGGGAACGGGCGACGCCCGAGCCGGAGCGCCTGTTGCGTGCTGCCGGAGCCCGTTGAGCGGTTGCTCGACACCGCGGTGGAGGCTACGATTGACGCCCCCTGGAATCGGGAGGCGCAATGACCGCATTGTCCGCCCTGTGGTTGCCGATCCTGATCTCGGCAGTGGCGGTGTTCGTCGTCAGCTCCATCATCCACATGACCCCGCTGTGGCACAAAAACGATTACCCGCGCTTTCCCAACGAGGACCGCGTGTTGGATGCCCTGCGGCCCATCGGCATCCCGCCCGGTGATTACCTGATGCCGCGGCCGGCCAATCCCGCCGAGATGCGCTCGCCCGAGTTCAAGGAGAAAATGAAGCGGGGACCGGCGGTCCTGCTGACCGTCATGCCGCCCTGGACCGGCTCGCTCGCCTCCAACCTTTCGCAGTGGTTCGTGTACTGCCTGGGCGTGAGTGCGTTCGCCGCGTTCATCGCGGGTTCCGCGGTACCGCCCGGCGCCCCACCGTTCATTGCCATCTGCCGTTTTGCGGGGACAACGGCGTTCCTCGGCTACACGCTGGCGCTGTGGCAGATGTCGATCTGGTACCGCCGAGCATGGGCGATGACGCTCAAGGCCACGTTCGATGGCGTCATTTTTGCGCTCGTGACATGCGCGGTCTTCACGTGGCTGTGGCCACACTAGAAGCTAGAAGACGACGCGGACCGGGACCGCACTGAACGTGGTCGTACCATCGCCGAGCTCGCCGTAGGTGTTCACGCCCCAACAATAGGCGGCGTGGTTCGTCGTGACTCCGCAGAAGTGTTGGAACCCGGCCGCGATGGATGTGAACGGGGCTGGCTGGGGAATGGCTCTTGGCGTTGCGCTAAAGTAGTCGCCCCAGCACCACGCGAATCCGAGCGCCGTCAGCCCGCAGGTGGATGGACCGGCGGCATAGATGCCGACGAATGGCGGCACGCCCCCGACGCCAATTGGGGTCAAGCGTTGGGTCGTGGTGCCGTCGCCGAGTTCGCCGTACCGGTTGTCGCCCCAGCAATAGGTCGTACCATCGATCGCGATGCCGCAGGTGTGAAACGCTCCGGCCGCAACCGCCAGGAATGTGTGACCGCCGGCCACCGGATTGGGGGCGAGCTTGTCTACGAGCGTACCGTCGCCCAACGCGCCGTTGTTGTTGCTGCCCCAGCAGTACGCTGCGCCGCCCGTCGCGATCCCACAGGCGTGGAAATTGCTCGCGCGCACGTTGTCAAACATCAATCCGCCCACCACCCGCCTCGGCGACAACGAGCCGTTTCGGGTCGAATCGCCGAGCTGGCCGA
>QHTW01000274.1:2636-3055 GCA_003220955.1 Gemmatimonadota bacterium
CGAAGGCGAGATTGAATTGTGCAAACGTGAGGCCGCCGCGTACGGCCACCGGCGTCGAGTGATCATTGAAACTCGAGTCGCCCAGCTTGCCTCCGCCGTTCGAACCCCAACAATAGGCGTCGCCGACGGCGGTGAGCCCGCACGCTGAGCCATATCCGGCGAGGATCGTGTCGAACGATACGGCAGTGTGCACGCGGACGGGTCGCAGGCGGGGCAGGACCGTCGAATCGCCGACTTCACCGCCGGCGTTGCGGCCCCAACAATACGTCGCGACTCCTCGCTGCAGGGCGCACGTATGTTGGTCCCCTGCGGCGATCACATCGACGATGTCCGGTTGGACCCCCGGTCCGCCAGTATCGCTACAGGCACTCCCAAGCACCAACAAGCAGACGGCCAGACCCAGCGTGTGCCGCATCATA
>QHTW01000096.1 GCA_003220955.1 Gemmatimonadota bacterium
AACAGATCGTCGAATGCGTCGCGCCAGTCGCTGTTGCCCCAGATCGCGGGGCCGTGCTGGCGCTCGAGCGGCGACGGTTCGAACAGCCCCCCGTTGAGAAATGGGATGCTGCCGAGCGCGCGAGCGGCAGGTCCGCGCCGGGCGGGAGGGCGATTAAGGGCGCCGAAGCAGAGCGCATGTAGAAAGGACCGATGGAAGTGGTGCCGCCCCCCACCCGAGAGTGCCCGGTCGAGGAGGTGGGCCACGTACCGGCGATCGCCGTTCAGCCAGCCCTTCGCCTGGATGAAATAGAGGAAGAGCATGCGGGTGAGCGCCGTGAGGGTGAGGGCATGGCGGTCGACACGCGAGCGCGGCGTGCGCAGCCGCTCCGTCAGCCGCTCCAGGATGCCGCGAAACGCGCGGAAGAAGCGGGGCGTCACGCCTTCGCTCGCCAGCACCTCGCCAATGCGGAGGGACAGGGCGAGAGCTGACTCATTGCCTGCCGGGGCGAGCCGTTCGAGAATCGCCAGCGCGGCACCGGAAGGGTTGGCCAGGAGGATCGTCGCCATGCGCAGGCCGACCGACCCGGCCGCGCAGACGAGCCGCCGCGGCTCGCCCCCCAGGGCGCATGCGAGCCCGCGCTCCGCACTGGCGGACAGACGGCGCGCGGCGGCGCGTGCGGCGTCCTCGGGAGCGGCGGCTTCCAGTGCGAAGACGCGGAATGCCCCATGGCGCCCGATCAGGGCGACGCGCGCGATGCCAGTGGTCTCGCCGAGCCAGGCTTCTACCGGCACCGACTCCCACACGGGTTCGTAACCGAGCGCGGCGAACAGCTCGCGGAGACTCTCGATCTGCGTTGCGCGGGCCAGGATGTCCCGCAACACCAAAACCCCCTCGGACTACGAGGGGGTCAACGTGGTGCTACATGCCTATGAGTTCGGTACCGAACGACTGCGAGCTGGCGCGATTACGTGCCTTTCCTCAGCCGAATCTCCCCATTCACGGTGCTCAGCATCAGCCCCCGCCCACCCGCGCCGATCGTGCCCCGGATCCGCCGGTTGCTGAACCGCCCGGTAATCGTGAGCGGCCAATCGGTCTCGATGTCGCCGTTCACGGTGGTGGCACGCACGTCGGTGTCGAGTTTTCCGGGCAGAATCAAGGTGATCCCGCCGTTCACCGTGCTGAACTCGAGATCATTGGTCCAATCCGCCCGCCCCATTTGCGCGTAGACCGAGCCGTTCACCGTCGACGCCTCGGCCAGGCCCGTCGTGCTCACTTTCACGCTGCCGTTCACGCTGCTCGCCCGCACGTCGCCCTTCAACCCCTCGGCGGACATCTCACCGTTCACGGTCTGACCGTTGAACGCGATGCCCGCGGGCACCTGCACCTCGAAATCGACGGTCACGTCGTTGTTGTCGGTGCTCGAGTGCCAGCGGTCGCCCGGCTCACAGATGTTCTCGTGACGCGCGCGAGGCGGCGTGGGATAGACGGCGCAGATCGTGATGCCTTCGTCCGACTCGACCACCTTGATCTCGACTTTGTCCGGATCAGAGCGGCGTGCGTGCTTGCGCGCATTCACCACCGCCTCGGCGCCGCTCCCCAGCACGGCTCGCACGTCGCCGTTGACGCCCTTCACTTCGAGCCGCTTACCGGCGGCGATCCGGCCGTGCCAGTTGAAGTCTTGAGCCGTCGCGGTTGCGATGGCGCCGACGGCGAGCGCGCACACGATCAAGAAGGTCCGCATGGAGTCTCCGCGGTTAGTGCTGCCGCGCATATCTGGGCGCATACTGCGCGGCATATTGCGCCGCGTACTTGGGTGCGTAGTGTGCCGCGTATCGCGCTGCGTACGCGGTCACGCTGCCAAGGTCGAAGTGCGAGCTGGAGTCGGAATCGCCGTCGTTCTCGTCTTCGTTCTGGTCGTGTTTGTGTTTGCGATCGATCCGATCCCGCAGCTCCTGGGGACGGCGCATCCTGATATCCCCCTGGAACGACTCCAGCTCCATGCGCGCGCTCCCCGAGCCGATCTTGAACGTCTTGCGATGCTTCCCCGTCGTGCTCGTCAGCGGGAGCGCAAAGCTCGCATCGATGTCGCCGTTGGCCGTGGCCGTGGTCACCGTGACGTTGGCGCGCTCCGGGATGGAGACGGAGATGTCCCCGTTGTGCGACGCGAACCCGTACGACCCGCCGTCCGTGACGGTTCCCTCGTAGACTACGTCGCCGTTGATCGTGCCGGCATCGACGCTCGACGACTGAATCCCGGTCATCATGATGCCGCCGTTCGTGGTTTCGACCTTGATTTCGCCAGCGACGTTCGTCAGCTCAATGTTTTCGTTGACGGAGTTCACCTCGATACGTCCCGAGGCGTCGGCGAGTGTCACAGATCCCTGGATCGAGTGCAGGGTGATAATGCCCTTGCCCCCACGCACATTGACCTCGCCGTTCACGGTCTCGGCGTTGATCGGTCCCTGTACTCCGTCGACCGTGATGTCCGCGTAGGTCCCGGTGAGATTGATGCCCATCGATTGCGGCACGGTGATGTCGAAGTCCATGACCGATGGCGCGCCTTCGCGACTGCTCGCCTTGACGACCACCGTGTTCCCCACGAGCGAGACTTCAACTCGTCCGCGGCGGCCGGTCTCCGCGTGCACCTTCACGCGGTTCTCGCTCCACCCGTGGACGGTGATCCCGCCCCCGAAGTTGTTGACCGAAAGGCTGGCGCCGGCCGGCACGGCGATCGTCGTATCGGTTTGCCTCTGCGGTGCCAACGTGACCAGCATCGCGGCGGCCAGCATTGCAACCATGTCTGTCTCCTCCTAGGACCGCGCCGCAGCCATGTCATTCACACGCCGCAGCAGCTCCACCTTGCGCCGCATCGTGTTGGCGAGATGGAGGTTCAGGTACGCGTTACCGGGATCGTTCCGCAGCGCGATGCGCGCGTCAGCGATCGCCCGATCGATAATGGCCAGATTTTTCCGCACGATGCGCACGGTCGTGGAATCGAGCCGCTTCTCGTTCAGCGTCAGTGCGGCCTGCAGTTCGGCGATGGCGACATCGGTGGACCCCGTCCAATTGGCAACCCTGGCGGTTGAAGGTTGCGTGGTGACCGCCGGCTCGGCGGCGGTGTTCGTCGACCGCTGCTGCACGGCGAGCCAGACACTGCCACCCGACAGCAGGACCAGCGCGACGCTCGCGGCGAGTAACTGCCCGACGGTCAAACTGAAACGGCGGCGGACGGGGCGGTCACGTCGTGCCGGGGCCTGCTCACGACGAATCTCCCGAGCGATGTCCGGCCAGAGATCTGTCGCGGGCGGCGTGTCGGCGAGCGTCTGCGCGCGCGCGACCACCTGCCGCAGCTCGCCGAGCGTCGCGTAGCAGTGCCCGCACGTCGCGAGATGTGCCTCCAGCACCGCGCGCTCGGTGTTGTCGAGCTCGCCGTCGAGATACTCCGACAGCCTGTTCGTCCAGTGATCGTTCATCGTTCCAAGTGCCTCCGCAGCGCCATCCGCGCATGATGCAGCTGCGATTTCGACGTGCCCGGCACGACGCCGAGCATGCGCGCAATTTCCTCGTGGCGATACCCCTCCACGTCGTGTAACACGAACACTTGCCGTGCTCCCTCGGGAAGGCTCGCCAGCGCTTCCTCGAAGTCCAGCGACAGCTCCGGCGTCACCGGTTTGCTCGTCACGCCATCGAGCGGATCTTCCTGCGTAATGAATCGTCCCCGCTCGATCCCGACGCTCTTCCGCCGGGCCAGGACGACGTTCACCGCCAGCCGGTGCAGCCACGTCCCGAATGCCGACTCGCCGCGGAACGTCGACAGCTTCTGCCACGCCCTGATGAAAACGTCCTGCGTCACGTCGTCCGCCTCATCGGCGTCGAGCATGCGGCGCACCAGGGTATGGACCCGCGCAACGTGAGTCCGGTACAGCCGCTCGAATGCACTGGCGTCCCCGCTTGCCGCGAGAGCCGTGTCGGCCGCAATCGAGTCAGCAGTCAGAGTGTCCTCGAGCACCTGTCGGGGCATGCACGGTCTTGGATATGCAAGCAGGCCAAAAGGTTGTAGTTAGATTTGGAGCGCAAATGACGCCCTCAATTGTAGCGGTTCTGGTCATCGGTGGCCTGCTGGGATTCCGCCATGCCTTTGAGCCAGACCACCTTGCGGCCGTCTCGACCCTGGCCACCCGGCCATCCGCGCGGCTCTGGAGCGCTGCGCGGCTCGGGCTCGTGTGGGGCTTGGGGCATACGGTGACGGTCGGCGCCGTTGCCCTGTTGATCATCGCCCTCGGGATCCGTCTGCCTGACCGTTTCTGGCCGGCCGCCGAGCTGCTCGTCGCCGCGCTGCTCGTGCTGCTCGGCACCCTGGTGATCTGGCGGTACGTCCGCGGGCGGTGGCACATGCATGTGCACACCCACCCGGCCGCGGGCCCGCACTTTCATCTCCACAGCCACGGCACCGATGCGGCGCACGGTCATGCGCACGCAGTGGTCGACGCGCGGCGTTCGCTGGGCTTCGGGATCGCGCACGGCTTGGCGGGGAGCGGAGCCATCGCCGCGCTCCTCGTGGCGGCCGCGCCCGATGCCACGACGCGGCTCGTCTACTTTGCGGCGTTCGGCGTGGGCACAATCATCGGGATGCTGAGCGTGTCGTTGACACTGTCGATCGTGGTGAAGCTGGCGGCGGAGCGGAGCAACAGGTGGGCGACGACGCTTCACCTGGGCGCTGCGCTGGGGAGTGTCGTCGCCGGGTTGGTTCTCGCGTGGGGAGTCGTGAACAGCTAGGACGTCGCGCCGCGAGCAGCCAACTCATTTTGCGGGTTCGCGCGGGGCCACGACCACCGCGGTCGTCAGATGACCGGTGACGTTCGTCATCGTGCGAAACATGTCCGAGATGCGGTCCAGCCCCATCAAAATGCTGAGGCCGGCGATCGGCAATCCGGTTGCCTGGAAAGCGGGGAACAGGCTGATCACGCCGCCCGAGGGCACCGCGGCGACGGTCAGGGACGCCAGAAACACGGCGATACCCGCTTGCAGCATGTGCCCAAAGCCAAACGGAATGCCGTACAGGCGGGCGATGAAGAGGACCGCGATCGCCTGAAACAGCGCGCTGCCACCGCGATTGATGCTCGCGGCGAGCGGCAGCACGAAACCGGAGACCGGCCGCGGGATCTGCAAGTCCTTATCCGCCGCGTCGATCATGTTGGGCAGGGCTGCCATCGACGTCGTTGCCGAGAACCCCATAAACATGGACGGGTACGCCGCCCGCAAAAAACGCAGCGGAGAAACGCGAGCGATGAGCGCCACGCTCGGCAAGTATACGACGGCGATGAACAAGAGCACGCCGATGACGACCGCCGCGATGAACCAGAGCATCGCGCGCACGACGTCCCATCCGTACTGGGCCGCCGTGGGTGCCACGAGCGCAAAGATCCCGATCGGCGCGATGACGAGGACCCATTGGACGATCCGGATCAACGCGTCGGTCGCGGCGTCGGCCATGCTGACCAGCGGCATGCGCCGCTCCGTCGGCAGCGTGGCTGTCGCGATCGCGAAGATCGTGACGAATACGATGACGGGCAGGAGGTTGCCGTCGGCCGCCGCCTTGAACGGATTCGCCGGCACCAATTGGACGATGAACTGAAGACCTGTCGGAAGGCCTGAGGCCGCGCTTTGAATCGTGGCGGGATCAGCGGCCGCCGCCTGCAGGACCGCCTGTTTTTCCGGCGACACCGCGGCCTCGGGCAGCATGACGCTGCCGATGGCGAACCCCAGCGCGATCGCGAGGACTGAGGTGGCCCAGAAGAACGCGAGCGTGCGTACGACGAGTCGGCCGAGCGCGCGCAGTTCGCCGAGCTTGGCGAGCCCGGCAAAGAGCGCGGTCGCGACCAGGGGAATCGCGACCATGGACAGCAGGTTTTTGAAAATGATGCCAACCGGCTGAATGCCCAACAGCACCGCCGCGAGCGCCGGGTTGTTGTGTTCCGCGAGCGTGGCGGCGAGGAGGCCAAGCAGAAGGCCGGCGATCAGGCCGATTCCCATCCACAAGTGGCTTCTCATCGGATGGCAGCTATTATACCGCCATGACCGAAACCCCACACGCGCAAATGAAGGCGTCGAAATGGGCGCTCATCCTCGGAGCGTCGAGCGGCTTCGGCGAGGGCGCTGCCCGCGCGCTCGCGCAGGCCGGTTATGACATCGTCGGGGTGCACCTCGACCGCAAGGCTGGCCTCGAGCACGTCGCACAGATTCGCAAGGACATCGAGCAACTCGGCCGCAAGACGCAGTACTTCAACATCAACGCGGCCGACGAGGAAAAGCGAAACGAGGTCCTCGCCGAGCTGGGGAAGCAGCAGCTGAACATCGCCGTGCTGTTGCACTCCCTCGCGTTCGGGACGCTGAAGCCCTACATCGGAGCCGATGTCCTGAACAAAGCCAATATCGACATGACGCTCGACGTGATGGCCCACTCGCTCGTGTACTGGTCGCAAGGCGTCGTGAAGCAGGGGCTCATGGGGAGGGGCGGCCGGATCTTTTCGATGACGTCGTCGGGCTCGACGCGGGTCTTCGCCACCTACGGCGCGGTCTCGGCGGCAAAAGCAGCCCTCGAGTCGCACACCCGGCAGCTCGCGCTCGAGCTTGCGCCGTTCGAGATCACGGTCAACGCGCTGCGCGGCGGCGTGACCGACACGCCCGCGCTGCGCAAGATTCCCGGCAACGAGAAGCTCATCGAGATCGCCACGCAACGAAACCCGCACCACCGGCTCACGACACCCGCCGACCTCGGCGGCGCGATCGTGGCGCTGTCCCACCCGGGCGCCGACTGGATCACCGGCAACGTGATCAACGTGGACGGCGGCGAGGAGGTATCTGCGTAGCCACCCTCCAGGACGCACGTCGAAAGCTGCGCGACTTCCGACCTACCGAAATTCCCTTCGACAGTGGAATGATCGCGGCCGCCGTCGCTGTGATCTTGCACGACGGCGACGCAGGACTGGAAACATTGTTCATCCACCGGGCGGTGCGCGCCGGTGACACCTGGTCGGGGCAGATCGCATTCCCCGGCGGACGGCGCGATCCCGGGGATGCCGAGCTGCTGGCGACGGCGATCCGCGAAACGGGCGAGGAAGTCGGCGTCGACTTGTCGGGCGCCGAACGCCTCGGCGTCCTGGACGACCTGTACCCGCGGACTCCCGTTCTCCCGCCCGTCGTCGTCCGACCATTTGTATTCGCGTTGACCTCGCGTCCCCCTATTGTGGTCAGTGCCGAGGTCCAAGACGCCTTCTGGGTGTCGTTCCGGGCGCTCCAGGCCCCGGAGGTGTTCGGGGAGGTCGTCGTCGATCATCCTGGCATCCCCCGACGCGTACTACCTGCATATAGGCTGGGCGATCATACCATTTGGGGGATGAGCGAGCGCATTCTGACACCGTTAATTAGCTTAATTTCTTAGGTATACAAAATCCACATGTTCGCTTGACAATATTTGAGAATTAGTCTAGGCTAAAGCCCTGTCTGGTTGACAGGGCTTTGACCTGGAGAGCTGCTTGAACACGATTCGTTCGCCGCAGCCGCCCCCATCACTCACGCGGTCCGTCGAAGACTACCTGAAGTCCGTTTTCCACCTCACCAGTCAGGGCGGTTTCGCGACCACGAGTGACATCGCGGAAATGCTCGACGTGGCCCCTCCATCCGTGAGTGGCATGATGAAGCGGCTGTCCGAAACGGGGCTCATCGAGCACGTACCCTATCGCGGCGTGCAGCTCACCCCGCAAGGCCGTCGCGCCGCACTCCAGATGATCCGCCGGCATCGCATTCTCGAATCGTATCTCACGAGCAAACTCGGTTACGACTGGGGTGACGTGCATGTCGAAGCCGAGCGGTTGGAGCATGCGGTGTCCGAAAAGTTGATCGAGCGGATGGCGGACGCCCTCGGCGAGCCCCGCTACGACCCGCACGGCGCGCCGATTCCCACCGCTGCGGGGGAGATCGAAGAAGCGGAGCTTGTCCCACTCGCCGAGAGCGTGGTGGGCGGCAGCGTGGTGCTGCAGGAAGTCGGCGATGAGCATCCCGCGCGCCTGCACTATCTCGCCGAGCAGGGGTTGACGCCGGGCGTGCGCCTCACGGTGATCGACCGGCAGCCGTTCAACGGCCCCACGATCGTGAGACTGGGCGACGGTACGACGCGCGTCGTCGGCCAGGAGCTCGCGTTGCTGTTGTTCTGCAGGCCCAGCGATGGCGAATAGCGTTCTCGATACCGGCTGGCGGCACCCGCGACTGACGCCGAGTCTCGCCGAAGTGTACCGGAGCGTGCCGGTCAAACCCGGCGCGTGGTGGAGGAAAGCGCTCGTGTTCGCGGGGCCTGGCTACCTGGTCGCCGTCGGGTACATGGATCCGGGCAACTGGGCGACCGACCTCGCGGGCGGCGCGCGCTTCGGGTACACGCTGCTGACCGTCATTCTGCTGTCCAATCTGATGGCGATTCTGCTCCAGGGTCTCGCCGCGAAGCTCGGCATCGTGAGCGGCCGCGATCTCAGCCGGTGTCCCTCTTTTTGTGGGTCATCTGCGAGATCGCGATCGCCGCGTGCGATCTCGCAGAGGTCATCGGCTCGGCGATCGCGCTGAACCTGCTGTTCGGGATTCCGTTGCCTGGGGGCATCGCGATCACCGCGCTCGACGTGCTCATCTTGCTCTATATGCAGCAAAAGGGATTCCGGTTCCTCGAGGCGCTGGTGGTCGTTTTGATCGCCACCATCGCCGGTTGCTTCCTGTTCGAGATCCTGATCTCGAAGCCCGATGCTGGCGCCGTGCTTTCCGGTTTTCTCCCGCGTGCGACCATACTCCAGGATCCCGCCAAGCTGTACATCGCGATCGGCATCCTGGGCGCCACCGTCATGCCGCACAACCTCTACCTCCACTCCTCGGTCGTCCAAACGCGCAGCTACGAGGAGACGCCGGCGGGCAAGCGGGAAGCGGTGAAGTTCGCCTTCATCGATTCGACCGTCGCACTCTCGTTCGCGCTGTTCATCAATGCGGCGATTCTCATCGTGGCGGCGGCCACGTTCCACCGCGTCGGTGAAACCGGGGTCGCAGAGATCCAGGACGCCTACCGCCTGCTCACGCCGCTGCTCGGGGTCACCGGCGCGAGCGCGGTGTTCGCGTTCGCACTGCTCGCCTCCGGACAGAACTCGACGCTCACCGGGACGCTGGCGGGCCAGATCGTGATGGAAGGGTTCCTGAACATCCGCATCCGGCCCTGGCTCAGGCGGCTCATCACCCGTTTGATCGCGATTGTGCCAGCGGCGTTGACGGCTATTCTCTGGGGAGAGCACGGCACCGCCAAACTCCTGATCCTCAGCCAGGTGATCTTGAGCCTGCAGCTCTCATTCGCGGTCTTCCCGCTCGTGATGTTTACTTCAGACCGCCTGAAGATGGGGGAGTTCGTGAATCCCACCTGGCTAAGACTCCTCGCCTACACGGTCGCGGTTTTCATCGCGACCCTGAATGCCTACCTGCTGGTGCGCATCTTCGCCGGCTGGGTCGGTTGATGTACAAGCGCATCCTCGTCCCCCTCGAAAACGGCCCCGCCGATGCCGCCATTCTCAAGCACGTTCGCGAGCTGGCAAAGCTGGTCGGCGCCGAGCTGCTGCTGCTGCACGTCGCGGATGGATGGGCGGCGCGGAATATGGAGCAGCTGAACCTGCGGGAGTCGCAGGAGATGAAAGAAGACCGGGCCTATCTCGAACGGGTGTCGCAGGAGCTGCGGCAGGCGGGGGTCGAAGTGGACGCGGTACTGGCGGCTGGGGATCCGGCGAAGGAGATCGCGGCGACGGCCGAGCGGGAGGGGGTCGATTTAATCGCGATGGCGACCCATGGGCACTCTTTGCTGAGCGACGTGGTTCACGGCACCACCGCGACAGCATTGCGACACCTCAGCCGGATTCCGATCCTGATGGTGCGCGCGCCTGCTCCAGCGCCTTGAGAATTGCGTTGAGCCGCCGGTCCCGCGCCTCTCGCAGGAATTCGACTTTCCCCTTATAAGCCCGCTCAATGCTCTGAATCAGGGCCCGCTGCTGATCGGGGTCGAGCTGTGCCCAATGGGCCAGCTGCTGCCACCAGCTCTCGAAGCTCGCGAGCAAGTGCTGGGTGAATCCGCGGATGCCGCCCTCGCCCGCGGCGAGGTGATACGTGAGATGTGGCCCCGCCGCGGCCCAGCCCATGGCCGGACCCAACGAAACCGCGCGATCCAAATCGTCGACACTGATCACGCCGCGTAACACGAGGTCGATGCATTCCCGCCAGACTGCAGCCGCCACCCGCCCCACCACGTAGCCCGGGATGGCTTTCTTGAGGACGATCGGGAAGCGCCCGAGGGACCGCAGGTACTCGAGGGCCCGATTGATGGACGCCGCGGACGTCCGGCCTTCCGGCACGATCTCGACGATGGGGATGAGCTCGGGAGGGTCGAGCGGGTGCGTGACGAGGCAGCGATCCAGCCGGCGGCACCGCCCGAAGATCTCGGTTGGTGGCAGGCCGCTCGAGGACGAGCTGATCAGCACGTCGCTGCCGACGGCCTGTTCGATTGCCGCCACGAGTTTCTGCTTCGCGACCACGTCCTCATGAATCGCCTCGATCACCCAATCGGCATCCTGGATCGCTTCCGAGAAGAAGTTCGCTCGGACCAGCTCACGCAGGCCGCGTTCGACGATGCTCTCGGGTGCGCGATCGAGTGCCACGAGCGCGCGCGTGCGGCGCTCGACCTCGACCGAGGCGCGTTCCATGGTCTCGGGATTCAAGTCAAAGATCGCGACGGGCCAGCCGGCCGAGGCGCACAGCGCCGCCCAGCCCACGCCGATGTTTCCGGCGCCGATCACCGCAACCTTCCGCGGAATCGTCACGCCATCGCCTCCTCGACGAGTGCTCCAGCCGGCAGCACGCGCTCGAACAGTACCCGCCGCACCGGCGGTGGACGCACCTCAACCGCGACGCGGGTGAAGGACCCCTTCGGGTCGAGCTTCGTTCGGCCGCGGCTTTGCCCGTCGGACAGATCGACGGTGAGTCGCAGATCGCTGAACGTGAGCACATCGGGTTGCAGCAGGTAGGCGATCGCGAGGACGTCGTTGATCACCGCGCCGTCCAATCCTTCCTGTTTGCGGTGGAACTCCAGATAGAATCGCAGCGCGTCGTGCAGCCAGGGTGAGCTGCTCGCCAGGCGCTCGATCTCGCTTGCCTTCAGCACGATCTTTCGTGTGACATCGAGCCCGACCATTTCGGTCGGGATCTCGGCGGCGAGCACGGTCGCGAGCGCTTCGGGATCGCACCAGGCGTTGAACTCGGAGAACCGCGTCTGCGTGCCCACGGCTTCGATCGTGCCGACCATCGCGACGTGGCGGCTGACTTTCTTCCGGACGAGCGCCGGATTGGCGCGGAGCACCAACGCCAGGCTGGTGACGGGGCCGAGCGTGACGAGGGTGACGGGCTGGTCTTGAGCCTCCAGCATGCGCTCGAGCGGCCGGACATAATCGAGGATCACACCGGCAGGCGGTACCTCGGCGTACCCCAGTCCTGAGGGACCATGCGTGTCGTCCGCCACGTGGAGCTGTCGCTTCAGCGGCCGGCGGGCGCCGATGCCGAGCGGTACGCGGACAGGGTGCTTCACTTTGCGAATGATTTCCACGGCGTTGCGGTACGCGTTCTCGACGACGGTGTTGCCGTATGAGATCGAA
>QHTW01000265.1 GCA_003220955.1 Gemmatimonadota bacterium
CGGAACAGCGCCGCTTTGACTTCGGGCACGACCTCCGGCCGCACGATCGTCGTGATCAATTTCATCGTTGCCTCCGAGCGTCGAAGACGAGCTTCGATAAGTCGCGCACCGCCGCGTGCGCGTCGGCGTCCTTTTGAATGGCGCCCGTCAACACCACCAGGACGTATCGGCCACCGTTCGGTGGCTCGACCAAAGCGGCATCGTGATAGACGACCTGCCCGATCCACCCGGTCTTGTGATACACGGTCGTCCCCGGCGGCAAGCCGGCCGGAATGCCTTCGTTGAATTGCTGCCGGCCGAGAATGGCCAGCATTTCGCGGCACGACGCCGCCGACGCTGCTTTCCCGTTGGCGATCGCCGCGAGCAGCATGCCGAGGTCGCGCGCGGTCGTCGTGCGCCCCGCAACACCAGGATCGAATCGGCGCCGAGCGCGTGCGCGGTGGCGTTGGCGCGCTTCGCGTCGACCTTCGCGATCAGCAGGTTGGTCGCGAGATTGCTCGAAACCGTTTCCATCAGCTCGATCAGCTGGCGAATCGACGCCCGCTGGCCGAGCCGCTTGTAGAGCGATGAATCGGAATCGTCCGTCACGTCGAGCTGATATGGCGAGCTGTCGACGATCGACCGGAACGTATTCGTGATCGTCACCGAATCGTCGAGCGACAAGAGCCCCGCATCCCGGTCGCGGAACAGCTGAATCATCACCGCCAGCTTCATCGTACTCGCCGCGTGGAACCGCAGGTCCGACCCGACGGTTAGCGAGTCGCCGGTCGCGAGGTCGCGGTAATACAAGCCGACGGCGCGAGCAGGCGTCTGCGCAATCCGAGCCTGGACGCGAGCTTTCAAAGAGACATCGGGGGCGGGGGCGGGGGTGGGGGTTTGAAGCAGGATCAGCGCGAGCGAGAGCAATGCCATTCTGTCATATAAGATACCTTATAGATTCCAGTTCGTGAGCGAATTCGTTTTCGGTACCTACGACGCCGCCTTCGTACAAGCCATGTACGAGGAGTACCTCCGCGACCCCGCCTCCGTCGGCCGGGAGTGGCGCGAGCTGTTCGACAATGGAAAGCTGGCGGAGCTGCCGATCATTCGAGGAGCCGGGAGCCAGGATACTGGAGTCGGGGCCGCTTCGCCAGCTCAGCAGCCTACGAAAACTGCTCCGGCATCCCCGGCTCCTGACGCCAGGCTCCCGGCTCCTCAAGCTCCGCCAGGCGCGACGCCAATAACCGGGCCAGCGGCGCGGTTAGTCGCGAACATGACCGAGTCGCTGACGGTCCCGACCGCGACCTCGTTCCGCGACATCTCGGCCACCGTTCTCGACACCCGCCGCAAGGCGCTCAACGCCCAGCTGGCCGCGACCGGCAACAAGATCTCCTTCACCCACTTGATCGGGTACGCGATCGTACAGGCTGCCAAGCGCTTCCCGGTGATGACGCACACGTTCCAGGACATCGACGGCAAGCCCCACCGCGTCAGTCCTGGCGCGATTGGGCTCGGTCTCGCGGTGGACGTCGAGAAGAAGGACGGCAGCCGCGCGCTCGTCGTGCCGGTGATCAAGCATGCCGAAGGGATGGATTTCGCCGCGTTCCACGCCGCCTACGAGGCGTTGGTGGAAAAGGCTCGTACTAACCGTCTTATGCCTGACGACTTCAGCGGCGGCACGATCCAGCTCACCAATCCCGGCACGCTGGGTACGGTCGCGTCCGTGCCGCGACTCATGAAGGGCCAGGGCTCGATCATCGCGACCGGGACGATCCGCGAAATCGCCGGCGCGAAGATCATCACTATCACCAGCACGTACGACCACCGGATCATCCAGGGCGCGGAGTCGGGGATGTTTCTCCGCACTCTCGACTCTCTGTTGCAGGGAGAGGAACGGTTCTACGAGGGAGTAACGGAAAGCCTGGAAGGGAAAGGAGCCGGGAGCTTGGAGTCAGGAGTCCGGACTTCCCCGGTACCACCACCAGTCGCGGCGGCCCCAGCTCCTGACTCCAGACTCCCGACTCCAGGCGTCGAGGACATCAAGTATGTGGCGGCAGCATACGCTCTCGTTCGAGCGCACCGCAATTTCGGGCATCTCGCCGCCCACCTCGACCCGCTCGGCAGCGAGCCTCCGGGCGACCCGTCGCTCGATACCGGACGCCTCGGACTCACGCCCGAGATCATGGCGCGGATTCCGGCGGAGGTGCTCCGGATCTACGTGCCCGGCAAGACCCTCGCCGAGGCGTTGCCGGCGTTGCACGCGACGTATTGCGGCACGATCGCGTACGAAGTCGAGCACATCGGCAGCCACGAAGAGCGGGTGTGGCTCCGTCAGGTGATCGAATCCGGCGAGCATCGCCGGCCGTTGTCCGCCGAGGGCAAACGCCAGCTCCTCGCCCGTCTCACTGCCGTCGAAACGCTCGAGCGGTTCCTGCACAAGGCGTATCTGGGTCAGAAGCGGTTTTCGATCGAAGGACTCGACATGACCGTGCCCATGCTCGATTTCACGCTCGAGCTCGCCGCGGCGCACGGGACGCGCAAGGCGGTCATCGGCATGGCGCACCGTGGGCGGCTCAACGTGTTGGCGCACGTCGTCAATGTGCCTTATGAGACGATCCT
>QHTW01000266.1:0-2578 GCA_003220955.1 Gemmatimonadota bacterium
GCCGCATGGCTGACTATCGAGCATGGCGTCGCGTCGGTGCCGGGCTCGAGCTTCTACTCGCGCCCCGAGTTGGGCCGTAAGTACGTGCGGTTTGCCTTCTGTAAGACCGACGAGATGCTGCAGCAGGCAGTGGAGCGGTTGCAGCGCGTGCGCGACTAGAGGGCCTCTTCGACCTCGCGGAACCCTTCGACCTGCGCGCTGATGCTGCGCGCGACTTCCCGCGCCAGACCCAGATCCGTCGTCAGACTCCGCACCGAGCCCGTGCCCGCGTGCAGGCGCAGGAGATTGAGGCGAATCGTCTCGAGCGCGGCCACGGCGTCCTTGAGACGCTGCTGCACCAGATCGCGCTCGGCACTCAGGTCCGCGACGATGCGGTCGTGGCGGGCCCCGATCGCGGGATCAGGAGTGCCGGGCGTGCCGCGCTGCCCGACGTCCGACAGCGCTTCCTGCAGCTCCTCCAATCGGGCGCGCATGCGCTGCGCATCTTGCTCGAGCCGGTGGACGACGTCGGGTAATTCGCGCAGCTGCTGACGCGTCTCCTTGGGCAGTGTGTCGTACAGCTGCTCGGCGGCCATGCCGAGGGCGAGCTCCGTCGGACGATGGGTAAGCGACGCGGGAACTGCTTTCGCACTCGTGAACATCCGCGCGACGCCGAAGAGCCAACGCCCGAACCGCCCCGTCCAGAACCGGCCCCAGAATTCGGCGTCGACGTCGCGCCGGCGTTGCAGCATGATGAGCGCGCCCATGCCCGACCCGACGCCGATCGTCAACGTCCACGCGAACGTCGTCATGAGCGTGAAGGCCCCCAACGGCTCGATCGCATTCATGACGGCAAGCGTCACCATCGCCGTCCCGGTACCGATGCCCCCGATCCACCGTAGCACCCGCTCGAGCATCGACGGACCGCCGCCATACCCGAGCCCGTACGCGCGCTCCTCGCGCGTACGGTCGATCTCTGCCTTGAACGCGACGCCGATGTCGCTATGGCCGAAGCCGGCGTTGAGTAATTTCCGCGCGCGATTGATCAAGACGCCGAGCGGGACGAGCGTGTAGCCGCTCACCAGCGTCACGAATCCCACCGCCACCGACTGCGTCAGCATGCCGGCAATCGGTGTGGCGACGAGCATGATGAACGGCCAGAGCAGGACGCCACTGCCGTCGAGCCGGGCGTCATGTTTCACGAACGCGCGCAGCGCAACCGGAAGATCACGCCGCTGCTCCAGCGCGTGACCCAGCTGGTCGGCGAGGACGGCGGGCCCGTCCGGGCGCTCTTCCCGGTCCTTGGCGAGACAACGATCGATCGCCTGGGCGAGGCGGCGCGGCACGAGCGGCGCGACTGTGCCGAGCAGTGGCACCGGCTCGGTCACCTGCTTGGCGAGCACCTCAGTTGCCTTCTCCGCTTCGAACGGCAGCGTGCCGGAGAACGCGAAGTAGCCCACGATGCCGAGGGAGTAGAGATCGCTCCGCCCATCCACCGCTTCGCCCAGCGCCTGCTCGGGACTCATGAACTCAGGCGTCCCGACGACTTCTCCCGTGCTGAGTCCACTCGCGCCCGCGACGATGCTCGCGATCCCGAAATCGGCGACCAGTACGCGGCCGCTGTTTTCGAGCAGGATGTTGTCGGGCTTCACATCGCGATGGATGACGCCTTGCCCGTGTGCGTAGGCGAGCGCCCAGGCGACGTCGCGCAGCACGCGCGATGCCTCCGACGGCGCCAGGGGACCGCGCCGCCGCACCCGCTCGGTCAGCGTTTCGCCCTCGACATACGCCATCGCGAAGAACACGAATCCGCCGATCTCTTCGACCGCATGAATCGGGATGATGTTCGGGTGGGAGAGCTTGGCGGCGGTGCGCGCCTCGCGCAGAAACCGCTCCCGGAGTTTAGGGTCGGATGCTTTGGAGGGCGGCAGCAACTTGATCGCGACGGAACGGTCCAGCCGCACTTCGCGGGCCAGATAGACCACGCCCATGCCGCCGCGCCCCAGCTCGCGCTCGAGCGAGTAGCGGCCGGCGACCGCCCCCTGGAAGTCGAGGAACAACCGATCAGGAGAGGGATGTGTCATCGCATCCCTAAACTAACGCTCCCCATTTCAGGCAGGCGTTTCCAGGCGACCGAGCACCCTCAGAATCGAGGGGTCGGCTGGATTGCGCCGCCCCGCGACCCGAAACAGCGCGCGGCCCAGCGGGCCCTGCCAGAATCGCAGCGCCCGCTCGCCAACAGGGTCGGTGCGCTTTTCGGTCCGCGACCGGGCCAGAATCGCCGCGAGCATCGTGGTCGCCGCTCCGATCGCGACGACGGACGTAAGGAACGGTCCGACCACGGGGGACACGTCGATGAAGTCCAGCACACCGCCCACGCCAGCAATGGTCGTGAGCAACGCGAGGCGCGCAAGCCATCCCATGGAGCGCTCGAAACTGGTAGGACCCGTACCGTAGACGAATGCCAACTCCTCACGGCGCCGCGCCTGGCGCGCGGCCAGAGCCGCGACCAGCTCCTCACGCTGGTGACCAGCGGCGAGCAAACGGCGCACGCGCGCGACCGCCACCAAGGCGGGCAGCAGCAATGCAACGGCCAGCG
>QHTW01000266.1:2588-3131 GCA_003220955.1 Gemmatimonadota bacterium
ACGGCTGGGGGTAACAACCCGACGCCCGTCACAAATGCGTGGATCAGCGCGGGCGCCTCGAGGTGTGTGCTCCGCACCATGAAGGCGCGGATCGCCAGCGGCGCGGCCCGAGGTGCAACGGCTTCCGAGATTGCCCGCACCAGCGCCGCCGCATCGGGGTAGCGCGCCCACGGCTCCTTCGAGAGACAGCGATCTACGATGTGCGCCAGGCGCGGCGGGACGCGCGGCACAACCGTCGCGATCTTGGGAGCGGGATCCGAGATGTGTTGAGCCAGAAGCCCCTCGTCGCTGCTCGCCTCGAAGGGCAGCCGGCCCGAAAGCGCGTAGTATGCGACCACGCCCAGTGAGTAAATGTCGCTCCGGGCGTCCACAAGGTCGCCGCTCGCCTGTTCCGGACTCATAAACGCGGCTGTGCCGACGACGTGCCCGCGCGGCGCGGCGGGACGTCCCAGCTGTCCCGACGCGCGTGACGGGGGGCTCGCATGCGCGATCCCAAAGTCGGAGAGCAGCGCCCGTCCCGTGGCCTCATCGATCAGGATGTTG
>QHTW01000097.1:0-5615 GCA_003220955.1 Gemmatimonadota bacterium
GGGCGCGATTACCGCGATTACTACCTGAACAAGGGTTGGGCGGCGCGCGCCTTCGCGCAACCGGAGCGGCAAATCTCGCTGGCCGTCGAGCTGCGACGTGAGTGGCAGACGAGCGTCGCCACTCAGGATCCCTGGACGGTGTTTCGCAATTCCGACAAATGGCGCCCGAACCCGCCGATCGACGAGGGGCATTTCACCACGATCGCCACCAGCGCGGTGCTCGACGCCCGCAACGATCCCGAAGAACCGACGTCGGGGTGGCTGATCCGGGCGTCGCTCGAGAATTCCCGAAGCACCGACGTCGTGCCGAACCCGGGCGTACCCACGGCGGTGCGCGATCCGATTCCCAACCGCTATCGGTTCGACCGCGTGTTTGTCGACGTCAGGAATTACTCCCGCATCAGCCCGGGAGGCCGCGTCAACGTCCGGTTCACCGGTGGCGGGTGGATCGGCGGCGATCCGCTGCCCGTGCAGCGCCGCCTCTCGCTCGGCGGCCCCGATCCGATGCCCGGCCATCCGTTCCGCACCGCGGCCTGCAACAACGCGTTCACCGATCCCACGTTCACGGAAGCGAACGTCGCGGCGTGCGATCGCGTGATCGCGCTCCAGACCGAATACCGCGGTCATGTGAAGCTCAATTGGAGCTACAACCCCTCGAAGGACGACAAGGCCGAGCGCGTGGAAGGCGGCGGACCCTCGTTCTTCTGGCTCGAAGGTCTCGACGTCGTGGTCTTCGCGGATGCGGGCCAGGCGTGGCTCGTGGGGAACGGACCGGGACACGTCCCGGCCGGAAAGCTTCCCGCGTTCTCGAGCTGGCTCGTCGATGCGGGATTGGGGGTGGATTGGGGTGGATTCGGGGTCTACATAGCCAAGGCGGTCACCACCGGCGAACGGCTGCACTTCACGGTCCGGCTCGATCATCGGTTCTAGAGTGCGTCTTCTGCTGCACTCGTGGGCAGGGCTCGGGCTGATCACCCTGGCCATTGCCGCCCGGCCGCAGCTCGGAGCCGCGCAGTCTCCCACGCTTACCGTCACCCTGCAGAACAATCTGCCGCGCGTGCGCAGCACGGGGTTACTCGCCGACGGGAAGTTCGTTGGGTTGATGCGCTCGGGTTTTCCGCTCCGGCTCCACTACCGACTCGAGCTGTGGCGCGAGCGCTCCAGCTGGTTCGATCAATTCGTACGCGAAGTGACGTGGGACGCTGTCGCCCGCAACGACCCTCTCGCCGACGACTTCGTGCTCATCCGCCAAGGCGGCGCGGTGAGCCGCTACGCCACCCCCGAGCAGCTCGCGGTGGCGCTCGAAATCCCCTACACCGTCACGCTGCGCCCGAGCTCGAGCGCGGGTGGACGGTACTACTTCGTCGCGCGGCTCGAGGTGACGACGTTGAACGATACCGATCTGCAGGAGTTGTCGCGCTGGCTCTCGGGCGACGTAGGGCCCGCGGTATCAGGCGAGGGGAACATCGGTGCGGCGCTGGCGCGTGGAGCGCAACGCGTGCTGGTCCGGCTTGCGGGATTGCCGCGGCAGCGGCTGGAGGCCCGGAGTCCTACGTTCCGAACTGGCGGTCAATAGCGGCGCGGATGTCCAGTAGCGACTGCCCGCGCCCCGCCATTTCGCTCGCGAGCCGCGCTTCACCGATGCAGATGTCGCAATAGGCACCGTGATTGGACTCGAAGCAGGTCAGCAACGAGCGATGCCCCGCGTGCTTCGAGCAGTCGCAATGGCAGTAAACACCGTCCAACGTTCCCGGAGCACGTCGCGCGGCGGCGTACGCCTCCAGCGCACCGGGATTCCTCGGAATCGCAAAGTCGGGAAGGATCTTGTCCGCCGTGATCCCCGGCCGCGGGGTCGGATGACCGGACCCTGTGGCCGGGCGGGTGAGAAACACCACCCCGGCGAGCGCGACCGCGGCCGCGCCCGCCACCACCCATGGGGTCTTCGGCATTAGAGGGCCTCGAGCGTCGCCAGCACATCGGCTCCGTAGAAGAGCCGGATGTACTTCGCCTGCGTCCGCGTGAGGCGGCGCACGGCCCACGAGAGATGCACGAAGTGCGGCTCATGGGGGGCGCGGAGCGGATGCATACCGACTTCCTCGGGCAGCAGGTTCCCCTTGCGGGTGTTGCAGCTCGAGCAGGCGGTGAGGACGTTGGTCCAGGCGTTCGTGCCGCCGCGGGACAGCGGCACGAGATGATCGCGGGTCAGACACTCACGCTGCCGCAGCTCCTGCTGCGAGCGGCCACAGAACTGGCAGCGGTAGTTGTCGCGGGCAAACAGGAATGTGTTGGTGACTTGGCGACGGAAGCGGCGAGGGACGTGGACGAAGCGAACCAGGCGGATGACGGCAGGTCGTGGGACCGCCAATCGCTCGCTGTGGACCGGCGTTCCCTCGGCTTCGACAACCTCGGCCTTGCCGTCAATGACCAGCCGCAGCGCCCGGCGCACGGGCACCATGGTCAGCGGCTCGAACGAAGCATTGAGGGCCAGGCAGCGCACCACACGTCTCCTCGAAAAAAGACCGTCTCGACTAATATACGAGGCGGCCCCATATGCTATAGCGACGGCCAACTTGCGGCAAGTGTTGCGTTTACGGCTCTAGTGGAAAAGCGTCCACAGTTCTTCGACCTGTTCTTCGACTGATTTGCGGGATGCTCCACCGGGGGTCGCGCGGCTCTCCACGCTGTCCTCCCAGCTGCCGAGCTGGGCCAACGCGGGGCCCAATGCCGGATGGATTGCACTCGCGGTCTGCGCGGGCACCTGATCGAGCGGCACGCCCGCCTGTTCCGCAGCGCGGACCAATCTGCCGATCAAACCGTGGCTCTCCCGGAAGGGCACGCCGGCCTGGACGAGGAGATCCGCGAGATCAGTGGCTCGCATCGCAGGATCGAGTGCGGCGGCCATGCGATCAGCATTGACGGTGAGCGTCTCGATCGCGCCGGTCACCGCCGGCAACACCGTCGCCAGCGTGTCGCACGCGTCGAACAGCAGTGCCTTGTCCTCCTGCAGGTCCTTCTGATAGCCGGCGGGAATTCCTTTGAGCGTGGTGAGCAGGGCGACAAGATCGCCTAGCATGCGTCCCGTCTTGCCGCGCGCGAGCTCGAACACGTCGGGATTGCGTTTCTGCGGCATCAGGCTCGAGCCGGTGCTAAAGCTATCCGCGAGGGTAACGAAACCGAATTCGCCGCTGGCATAGGTGATCAGCTCCGCGCCCAGGCGCGAGAGGTGCGCGCCGGTAAGGGAGATCGCGAACAAGACGTCGGCGACGAAGTCGCGGTCGCCAGTCGCATCGAGTGCGTTCGCCGAAATCGCGCGGAAACCGAGCGCTTCTTTCAACAGGACGCGGTCGACGGGAAACCCGGAGCCGGCGAGCGCGCCGGAGCCAAGCGGCATCTCCGCCGTGCGGCGCCGGGCGTCAGCCAAGCGCTGGCGATCTCGCACGAGCGGCCAGGCGTGGGCGAGCAGCACGTACGCCCAACGCACCGGCTGCGCGCGCTGGCCGTGGGTGTATCCGGGGAGGATCGCGCCGAGGCCGTCTTTCGCCTTCGCGACGAGCGCGCGGCCGAGCGCGGCGATGGCGGCGTCCAGGTCGTCGATCGCATGGAGCGTCCAGAGCCGGAGATCGGTCGCGACCTGGTCGTTGCGCGAGCGGCCGGTGTGCAGCTTGCCGCCGACCGCGCCGACTTCAGCATAGAGCAGCCGCTCGACGAGCGTATGGATGTCTTCATCGGGTGCACCGACGGCCGCGCCGTCCGCGAGCTTGTCGGCGACGCGATCGAGACCGCTCAGGAGCTGCGCTTCCTCAGCGGCAGTCACGACCCCTGCCTGACAGAGCGCGTGCACCCACGCCTTGCTCGCGGCGACGTCTTGCGGCCAGAGACGGTGATCGACGGGAAGGGAGCGGTTTAATGCATCGAGCGCCTCGCTCGGACCCAGCGCGAAGCGCCCACCCCACATGTGATGCGTGTCAGCTTGCCGGGACATCCGTACGTTCGGCCTGGAGACCCGCCGCGATCCTGCTGGCAAGCCCGTACAGCCGGATGAAGCCCTCGGCGTCCTTCTGGTTGTAGACGTTGTCCTTGCCGAATGTCGCGTACGACGGCTGGTACAGCGCGTAGGGGCTTTCACGGCCGGCGACGATCACGTTCCCCTTGAACAGCTTCAGCCGTACCGTACCGGTGACGTTCTGCTGCGTCGCGGTGACGAGCGCGTCGAGCGCCTCGCGCTCCGGCGTCCACCAGCGGCCGTCGTAGACGAGATCAGCGTAGCGCAGCGCGAGCTCGTCTTTCAGTCTGAGTGTGCGACGATCGAGGACCATCTGCTCCAGCTCGCGATGCGCCGCATAGAGCACGGTGCCGCCCGGCGTCTCGTACACGCCGCGGGACTTCATCCCGACGAGACGATCTTCGACGATGTCGGCGCGGCCGACGCCGTGTTCGCCTGCGACTTCGTTCAGTTGCTCCAGGAGCTCGACGGGACCAAGGGGGACGGCATCAACGCTGACGGGATTGCCTTGCTCGAAACCGATCGTCACGACGACCGGCTCGTTCGGCGCCTCGAGCGGATTCTTCGTCATCACGAAGATGTGCTCGGGCGCTTCCTGCGACGGATCCTCCAGGATCCCGCCCTCGTGCGAGCAGTGCCACAGGTTGCGATCGGTGGAGTACGGCTTTTCAGCGGTCGCCTGCACCGGCACGCCCTTCGCGTGCACATAATTGATCAGATCTTCGCGGCTCTGGAAATTCCACTCGCGCCACGGCGCGATGACCTGCAGCTCCGGCGCGAGCGCCGCGTACGTCAGCTCGAAGCGAACCTGATCGTTGCCTTTGCCCGTGCAGCCGTGCGCCACGGCATCGGCGCCGACGCGCTGGGCGACCGCGACCTGATGCGCTGCCGTGATCGGCCGCGCCATCGACGTGCCGAGCAGATAGGTGCGGGCGTACACGGCGCCCGCGCGCAGCGTCGGGAACACGAAGTCGCGCACGAATTCTTCACGCAGGTCTTCGATGATGCAGTCGTCGGCGCCCGAGCGTTTCGCTTTCGCGATCAGACCGTCGAGCTCGCCGAGGCCCTGCCCCACATCGGCAGCGAAGCAGACAACCCGCGCCCCGTACTGCTCGCGCAGCCAGGGGACGATGGCGGAGGTGTCGAGCCCACCCGAGTAGGCGAGCACCACGAGCGGGCCGGTCTGGCCGGTGTGTTGTTTATGCATAGGTGTGCATAAAAATACAGGAACCTGGCATTGGTTCGCAAGGGTGGGTGTCAGGTGTCTGGTGGCAAGGAGCCCCTGACACCTGACACCAGACACCAGACACCTATTCCTACCACGCCCATCCAGTGCGATAGCGCGGTTTCACGTACTCCTCCGGGATCCCGGACGTGAGCACCGCGCCGGTCTGCGGATTGACGTCGATCAGCTGCGCCGTGCGCACCGCGAGATTCCCCAGCAGCACCATCTCCGTGAGCGGCCCGGAGTGCTGCGGAATGTTCGAGCCCGCCGGCTTCCCGCCCTTGCACGCGGCGATCCACTCGGCGTAGACGCCCTCTGTCCGGGGATATTTCTGTGGCACCGGGTGCGCCGTGACGTCAGCCTGCTTGGCGTCATCGAGGAGCCGCG
>QHTW01000097.1:5642-6111 GCA_003220955.1 Gemmatimonadota bacterium
GCCGGAATCGCCGATCCACAGTTGCCCGCTGCTGTCGAAGGGCCAGGCGGTTGGATCGGTGATTTCCTTCGGCCGGGGCGGATAGAGGCTGCCGTCGCGCCACACCACGGTGACGGGCGGACGACTCCCCTTCGCCATGAATGAGTACGTGATGCGGGAGCAGGCGGGGGCGGTCTCTGGGTAGAGTTTGGTCGACTCCGCCTCGATGCGGGTCGGGTAGCCGAGATCGAGCGTCCAGAACGACGCGTCCATCGAGTGACAGGCGATGTCACCGAGCGCGCCGGTGCCGAAATCCCACCAGCCGCGCCATTTGAACGGCGCGTACGCGGGATTGTACGGCCGCGCCGGCGCGGGGCCGAGCCAGAGATCCCAGTCGAGCGTATCGGGCGCGTAATACTCTTCGAGCGGCCGGTCGATCGCCTGCGGCCAGATCGGCCGGTTGGTCCACAGCTGGATCTCCCGTACCGTA
>QHTW01000097.1:6330-16298 GCA_003220955.1 Gemmatimonadota bacterium
CGCGTCGATGCTCTTTCCTTCTTTGTCCAGCATCACGCGGAAGTCCTTGAACCGCTTAGCTAGGGGGAACGCCTGGAACGACTGCGCACCTTGGCGATCGTCGACATCGCACAGCGCGTAGATGTTCTCGGTCTTCCCCACGCCGCGCACGTCGTTGGCGCCCATCCCGCCCACGCCGATGCACGCAATGTTCAGCTTGTCGCTCGGCGCGAGGCGATTGCGCCCGCGCGCGCCCAGGACGTGAGGCGCGACGATCGTGAACGACAGTCCAGCCGTGGTGACCTCGCCGACAAATTCCCGGCGCGAGATTCTCTTCTTGCTCATGGCAACACTCGAATCTTGATGTTGCGGAAGGCGACCACGTTGCCGTGATCCTGCAGCCCGATGTGACCCCGGACGTTTTTGCCGAAATGCGGATGCGGGGCGAATTTGCTCGCGGCCACCTTGGAGCTCCAATCGGCGCTGCCGAACGCGAACTCGACGACTTTCACGCCGTTGAGCCACTGCTCCACGTGATTCCCGTTCGCGACGATGCGTACCGCGTTCCATTGATTGGCGGGCTTCACAACGCCAGCCGGCGCGGGATAGAGGTCGTAGGCTGCGCCCGCGGCGGTCAGCCGATTCTTCCCGTCCGGGTGACAGGCGTCGTCGAGCACCTGATCCTCGGGTGCGTTCCAGTAGATCGCGTCCGAGTCCTCGCTCGCGCGATAGAAGATGCCGCTATTGCCGCACTGCTCGATCTTCCACTCGAGCGACAGCTCGAAATTGCCGAACTGATCGTTGGTGATGATGTCGCCGCCTGCACCCACGCGCGTGAGCGCGCCGTCCTGCACCTTCCATCCGTCGGAGAGCGTGGCCTTGCCGTAGCTCCGCCAGCCTGTGGTGGTCGTCCCATCGAACAGCAGCCTCCATCCGGCGGCCTTCTCCGCATCGCTCAGGGTATTCTGGGCGGTGGAGGTGGGCGGTGGGTGCGGAGGTTGTGATTGGGACTGCGCCCTGCAAATGCCGGTGAGCACGCATACGGCTGCGACGGTGAGTCGAGTGTTCATGCGGGGAGTCCTGCGAGCTCCTGCAGCCGCGTCTGGACGGCGCGGCGGCTTCGCTCGCTGCGAGTGATGACCAGAATGGCATCGTCACCGGCGATGGTGCCGATGATTTCATTCCACCCCGCGCCGTCCAGCGCGAGGGCGAGCGCCTGCGCCCCGCCGGTCGTCGTCTTCAACACGAGCAGGGGTCCGACGCCTTCCGCCGAGGCGAGCATGGTGGGGAGCAGCTGCTCGAGATGCGGGCGAACGCCCGCTCCCGCGCCCTCGGGCGCCGCCGCGTAGTGCGAGCCACCGTCGGTGGCGGCGACCTTCGCCAATCCCAGCTCGCGAATGTCGCGCGACAGCGTCGCCTGCGTCACGTTGAACCCTTCCGCCTTGAGACGCTCCCGCAGCTGTTCCTGGCTGCCGACGGTCTCCCCACGGACGATGCGCAGGATGGCCGCGTGACGCTGCGTTTTCATGTGGCGGAAATCTGATGCACGATTCGACCGCTGACTACTGTGAGTTGGACGGTGGGACGGTTGGACGGTTGGACGGTCTGAACGAGCAGATCCGCGGCCTTCCCCACTTCGAGCGAACCGATCTCCGCTTCCCAGCCAAGGGCGCGTGCCCCTTCTATTGTAAGCGCACGCAGCGCGCCCGCAGCTGCCAACCCCGCGGCTTCCGCTTCGGCCCACAAATCGAGATCGCCGACGCTCACCACAGAATCGGTGCCGATGCCGAGCGGCACGCCGGCTTTGCGGAACAGCTCGAGCGGCATGCGGCCATGGCGATGCGCGCTGTTGGATCGCGGACAATGGGCGACTGTAGCGCCGGCCTCGCGCAACAGCTCCACATCCGCCGGACTCACCTGGACGCAGTGAATGCAGAGAGCGCCCCGTTGCAGCACGCCAAGCCCCGCGAGATACGCGACCGGCGAGGCGTGCCGGGGCTCGATCGAAATCCCTCGCCCGCGCAAGGCGTCCGCAAACGGACCGGCGCCGTCGCGAACGAACTCGGTCTCCTCTTTAGACTCGCCGAGGTGCACAGCGACCGGTAGCCGCTCGCGCCGAGCGTATGCCGCAACCGCCTCGTAGAGGGACGCGCTGACCGTGTAGGGCGCGTGCGGCGAGACGCCCAGGACCAGTTGCGAAGTGGCAAGACCGCGAAGTTGCAAGACCGCTTCCTCGAGTTCCAGCATACTGGCGGCGCATTGCGCCCGGTCCGGGCCGAAGACCTCCTGGTACACGATCCCTCGACCGCCGAGATCGCGGAGCGCGCGCATCACCGCGCCGGTGCTTCCGGTCTCCGCAATGCACGTGATCCCCCGGGCCCAGCAATCGCGTACGCCCGCGACTGCTGCTTCGTAGAACGCCTCCGGGCTCGTGCGCTCTTTCAACTCGCGGATGCGCCGGATCCACTTGAGGAATTCCGGTTCCCGGTGCTGCGCGCCACCACCCAAATGCGTCAGCTCGAGGTGGGTGTGACAGTTGACGAGACCAGGGAGGAGCTCAGCATCTGGGAAGTGGAGCGACTGCGCGCGCAGCGGCCGGGGTACTTGGACGTTTGGTCCCACCGCGGCGATCCTGCCGGTCGCATCAACAAGAACGGCGCCGTCCTCGAAGGAAGGCGCCGTGACCGGGTGCACTCGACCAGCGCGAATTCGGAGCAAGGCCTTAGGGCGTGACTCCGACACCGAAGGGTGAGTGGACCTGGCACACCTGCGAAGGCTCGGTCCCGGGATAGAACCATTCCCAGCGCCGCACTTCGAGCGGGCAGAACGGCGTCGCCAGGAAACCGTTGGACCAGTCGACCTCGCGCGTGACGAGCGCATCCGGTCGCCCCCAGTCGCCGGGGGACGGGCGGCGCTCGTACACGTCGCGCATGAACTTCGTCCACGCCGGCGCGACGATGCGGCCGCCGCCGGCGTTGTTCATGATCCGCCGCTGGAGATCGTAGCCGACCCAGATACCCGTGACGATTTCAGGCGTGAAGCCCACGAACCAGGCGTCGGTGTAATCGTCCGTCGTCCCGGTCTTGCCGGCCATCGGGATGCGCAGCCCGCCGACTGCGCCCGCCGCCGTGCCGCAGCGATGCGGACCGGTGCCCGGCTGGCAGCGCATGACGTCGCGCATCATGTCGAGCATGAGCCAGTTGTGTTCGGGATCGAGGACCTGCTCGCGCTTGACCGTGGACTGGTAGAGGATGTTGCCTTGCTTGTCCTCGATCCGCTGGATCCCGATCGGATCGACGCGCGTCCCGTTATTGGCGAAGGCGGTGTAGGCCGCGATCAATTCCATCGGGATCGCCTCGCGCGCCCCGATGTGAATCGACGGATAGGGCGGCAGCGGGGTCGTAATGCCGTAGCGCCGCGCTTCGCCGATCACCGTCTGCTCGCCCAGCGACATCCCCAGCTTGATGGTGGACAGGTTGCGCGACAGGAAGAGCGATTGCCGCATCGGGACCTTGCCGAGCGTCGTGTCGTCGTAGTCCTTGGGCTGCCACAGTGAGCTGTCGAGCTGAATCACCGGCGGATTGAGCGGAGTGTCGTCGAGCATCTCCGTGACGGGGTGCCCGGCGCGCACGGCGGCCGAGTACACGAACGGCTTGAACGTCGACCCCGGCGGCCGCCGGGACTGGGTGACGTGATTCCACTTCGAGTCGACGAAGTCGCGGCCGCCCACCATCGCGAGGATGTTGCCGGTCCTGGCGTCGAGCGCGAGCAGCGCGCCCTGCAGATACTGCGCGTAGGGGTTCTGCTCGTCGGGCGTCGCGCGGCCCTGCTCGATGTATTCGCGGTACGGCGTCCCCTCGAACTTCCCGTTGGAATAGATCCCGGACTCGATCTCGTCGAGCTGCGACTCGAGCGCCTGCTCGGCCGCTTCCTGCATGTCGAGGTCGAGCGTCGTGTAGATCCGCAGACCTTTGTCGTACAGATCGCGCCCGAAGCGCGGCTCCAGGAACGACGTCCGCAGCCATTCGACGAAGTAGGGGGCGACGTCGCCGTAGCTCGTCCGGCGGGTGGTCAGGACCAGCGGATACGCTTTCCAGTATTCCGCATCCTCCTCGCTGATGAATCCCTGGTCGTGCATCAGCGACAGGACGGCGTTGCGACGGCGGACGGCGCGATCGGGATGGGTGCGCGGGTTGTACGTGCCGGGGGCCTTGGGCAGTGCGGCCAGGGTCGCCGCCTCCGCGACGTTCAAATCGCGCGCCGACTTTCCGAAGAACACCTGCGAGGCCGCTTCGACGCCCGCGACGTTGGGGCCGAGGCTGATCTGATTGAGGTAGAGCTCGAGAATCGTGTCCTTGGGAAAATTGCGCTCCAGCTCCACCGCCACGCGCGCTTCACGCAGCTTGCGCGTGAGCCGCTTCTCGCGCCCCAGGTGCTCGGGGAACACGTTGCGCGCGAGCTGCATCGTGATGGTGGAGAACCCCTGCGCCCAGGAGAGGGACATCACGTCCGCTTTGATCGCCCCCAGAATGCGCCAATAGTCGATCCCGTGGTGCGCGTAGAAACGCTTGTCCTCCACGGCGATGAACGCCTGGCGCACGTACACGGGGATCTGTTCGAGCGGCAGCACGGTGCGGCGCTCGATGCCCAGCTCCGTGATCAGCCGGCCATCGGCAGCGTACACCTTGGAAGTCTGCAGCTGGACATTGTGCCCCGTGTGGGGATCGATCCGCGTGATGCTGGGGCAGCGCTCGGCCGCGCACACACGCGTCCACGAGCCGTAGGCCAGGCCACTGGCGTAGAGCAGCGCCAGCACGGTCCCGATGATGACGCGCCGCCGCTGGACGGGATCGTACCACCAGCGAACCAAAAGCGGGCGGCGTGATACGGCGGCGGCGTAGGGCGGCGAAGGGGGCGTTGTTGAGGCCATCTGCACTAAAACCTAGTAAGGGCGTAGATTCGCCGCCATGACCGACGTGCTCAAGGAGCTGGAATGGCGGGGGTTCGTGCAGCAGGCGACGCCCGGACTGGCCGCGCACTTCGCCAAGGGCCCGGTGACCGCGTACTGCGGCTTCGATCCCACCGCCCCGTCCCTGCAGCTCGGCAATCTAATGCCGTTGATGTTGCTCGCCAATCTGCAACGCACGGGCCATCGACCCATCGTGTTGATGGGCGGCGGCACGGGTCTGATCGGCGATCCGTCCGGTAAATCGAGCGAGCGACCGCTCCTCTCCAAGGAGCAGATCCGCGAAAACGTTCGTCGCCAGCGCGATCAATCGGCGCGGTTCCTGGATTTTGGCACGGGGCCAACCGCCGCGCTCCTGCTCGACAACGCCAAGTGGCTGGTAGAACAGCGGCTGATCGATTTTCTCCGCGACGTCGGGAAGCACTTCACGGTCAATGTCATGATGCAGAAGGAGTCGGTAAAGACGCGGATGGAGAGTGGGCTGTCGTTCACGGAATTCAGCTACATGTTGCTCCAGGCCTACGACTTCTTGCACCTCTATCGCGAGCGCCAGTGCACGCTCCAGGTCGCCGGCAGCGATCAGTGGGGGAACATCACCGCCGGGGTGGAGCTGATCCGCCGCGTCGAGAATGCCGAGGTGCACGCGCTCGTCGCGCCTATGGTCACTCGGGCATCGGGTCAGAAATTCGGCAAGACCGAATCGGGCGCCGTCTATCTCGATCCGGAAATGACGTCGCCGTACAAGTTCTACCAGTTCTGGATCAACGTGGACGACCGTGACGTCGAGAATTACCTGAAGCTGTTCACGTTGAAGTCACGGCAGGAGATCGACGGGCTCATCGCCGAGCAGCAGCGCAATCCCGCGACGCGACCGGCGCAGCGTGCCCTCGCCGCTGACGTCACGACACGCGTGCACGGCGCCGAGGTGCTTTCCGGCGTTGAGGCGGCCTCCGCGATTCTGTTCGGGGAGGAGCAGGCGGAAGTGCACCCCCAGGTGTTCGACATCCTGGCGGGCGAGATCCCCACGATTGTCGAAAACGGATCCGAGAATGCCGCGTTGGTCGATCTCGTCGTGCGAGCTGGTCTCGCGAAGTCCAAGAGCGAGGCACGGCGGAGCATCGAGCAGGGTGGGATCTATGTGAACCAGCGGCGCATCGACGACGTCGGCCGAACCATCGCTTCCCACGACTGGATCGCCGGCCGCAATCTCCTGCTGCGCAAAGGCAAGAAGGAGTACGCGCTGCTGAGACGCGAGGGCTGAGCCTCGAGGAGATAGACGAAGTGTTCATCGGCCATTACGCGTTGGCTTTCGCGGCGAAGCGTGCCGCGCCGCGCACGAGCCTCGGCACGCTGTTCGTCGCACCGACGCTCGCGGATCTGCTGTGGCCCGTGTTCCTCCTGCTCGGCTTGGAGCGCGCGCACGTGGTTCCCGGATCCAATCCGTTCCTGACGCTCTGGCTCGACGACTACCCATACTCACACAGCCTGCTCGCGCTCGTCGTGTGGGGCGCGCTGTTCGGCTACACCTACAAAGCCAAAACGGGAGACAAGCGCGCGGCGCTCGTGATCGGGTTGCTCGTGGTGAGTCACTGGGTACTCGACTTCGTCACGCACCGGCCCGACATCCAACTCTATCCCGGCGGTGCGAAGCTCGGACTCGAATTGTGGAGTTCGCCGGCTGCGACCGTGATCGTCGAAAGCGTCATGCTGATCGCCGGCGTCGCGATCTACGCGCGGGTCACGCGCGCGCGGGACGGCATCGGCCGCTGGGGACTGTGGGGACTGGTCGTGCTGCTCGCCGGCTCGTACTACAGCACCTTGTTCACCCCTGCGCCGACCGACATGCGTGCAATGGCCATTTTTGGCATCATCTTCGAGTGGCTGTTCGTGCTGCTGGCGTGGTGGGTGGATCGGCATCGAGAGTCGATCACGTCTCACGTCGGCACGTTGGCATGAGGGCGGCCGATTCATCGTGCCAACGTGCCGTCATGCATCTCTACATCAAATCATCCAACACTTCGATAACCTTCTCCATCTCTTCGACCGTGTTGTAGCAGTGCGGCGAGAGCCGAATCGAGCCCTCGCGCAGACTGCACACCACCCGCGCCCGCTTCATCGCGTGATATGCTTCGACGGGTTTGGACGGCGCCACGCACAGAATCGCCGAGCGGTGGCGCTCGTCGGAAGCCGAGCTGATGCGTACACCGTTCTCCTGCGCCCACCGCACGACCGGCTCGTGCGCGGCCCGCGTGACTTCGGCGATATCGCGCACGCCGATCTCGAGCAATAACGCCAGCGACGAGGTCATCCCTACGAAGTCCTGATACGGCAGCGTGATCATCTCGAAGCGGCGGGCGTCGGAACGAAACGTCGGGTTGTACTCGGTGAGCCGCGAGAAGTCGTCGGTCCCTTCGAATGCCATCCAACCCGTGATCGCGGGCTCGAGCTGAGCCACGAGCTCTTTGCGCACGTACACGAATCCCGAGCCCCACGGCGACAACAGCCACTTCTGCCCGCCACACGCGAGAATGTCCACGGGCGTCTCGGTCACGTCGAGCACCGAATTGCCGATGCCCTGAATCCCGTCCACGACGAGGTAGGTGCCGTTGGCCCGGCAAGCGGCGCTCAGTTTCTGGAGATCCGCGCGATAGCCGTTGGAGAACTGCACGAACGACACGGCGAGCACGCGGACGCGGGGATCGCTCAGCCGCTGCAGCAGGTACTCTTCGTCAGGCCACCCTTCGGGCCGGCAGCGCGCCATCTCGACCTTGATCCCCTGATCCCGCAGGAGCAGCCAGGGATATACGTTGGCCGGGAATTCCTTGTCCGAGAGCAGCACCACGTCGCCGGGCTTCAGCGGCAGCGCGCGCGCCGCGAGGTTGAGCCCATAGCCGGTGTTGGTTGCCAGCGCGACCTCGGACGGGTCACAGTTGATGAGCTGCGCGATCCCGAGACGCGCGGCAGCGAGTCCGGCGAACAGCTCACGATCGGGGAGCAGATGCGGGGCGGTGCGTTTGGCGGTGAATTCGTCGAGTGCCCGACGGGTCCGCTCGGGGATCGGCCCGATCGAGGCGTTGTTCAGGTAGACGGTGTCCGCCGTCCACGGGAATTCCGTCGTACGCAGCGCCTTGAACGTCTCGCGCAGCGCACGCACGTGCGTCGGGTGATAGGCGATTTCCGTCATGCGGGGCGGCCTAATCCGTGCACATCGAGAGCGTCACGCAATCCGTCGCCGAGGAGGTTGAGTCCCAACACCACGAGTCCGATCGCCACACCGGGTGCAATCGACACCCACGGGGCGACGCGCAGCAGGTCGCGGCCCTCCGCGACCATCGCGCCCCAGGACGGGGTCGGCGGCTGCGCGCCGAGTCCGATGAACGACAACGCCGCTTCGGCCATGATCGCGCCGCCGACGCCGAGCGTGGCCGCAACTATCACCGGCGCGATCACGTTGGGCAGCAGGTGGCGCGTGATGATCCGCGTATCCGACGCGCCGAGCGCCCGCGCCGCCTGCACGTATTCGAGCCCGCGCGCGAGCAGGACCTGGCCGCGGACGATGCGGGCCATGCCGGCCCAGCCGACGATGCCGATGACCACGAACACGACGGGCAGCGACGGCTTTACGGCGGCGGCGATGGCGATCAAGAGCAGGAGTGAAGGAAAGGCGAGTGTGACGTCGGCGACGCGCATGATCACCCCGTCGATCCAGCGACCGTAGAAACCGGCGATGAGGCCGAGTGTGAGGCCGAGCAGCAGCGCGATGCTCTGGCTGATGAGCCCGACGGCGAGGGACAGCCGCGCGCCGTAGAGGACGCGTGACAACACGTCACGGCCCTGGGCATCGCTTCCAAACGGAAAGGCATGAGATGGGGGACGGAGACTCGCGGCGAGATCGCCGCGAACTGGATCGCCCGGCGCGAGCGCGGGGGCCAGCAACGCGAGCACGGCGAGGACTCCCACGACGCCCAGGCCGAAGCGGGCCCAGGGATCCCGTGCGAGTCGAGTCCAAAAGAGTGGCGCCGGCATGGGGGTCTCGACTACGTTACTCGGGACTCAACCCCCCGGGCAAGCGGATGCTGCCGTGAAGCGCGATACACCGTTCACCCTCGTACTGGGCGGCGGCGGGATGAAGGGGCTCGCCCATATCGGCGTGATTCAAGCGCTGCTCGAGCGCGGCCATCGCCCCACTCGGATCGTCGGGTCGAGCGTAGGCGCGCTCGTCGGCGCCGCCTGGGCGGGCGGGATGGGGATCGCCAAGCTGCGCGAGATCGCCCTCGGCTTGAGGCGCAAAGACGTGTTTGCCGTCGCGCACGCCGATATGGCGTTCAAGCGCATGCACTCGCCCGCGCTGTTCCGGCGCGAGCCGCTCGAGCAGCTCATCGCCCGCACCGTCGGCGATCTCACGTTCCCGCAGCTCGATCCCCCCGTCATCGTGAACACGGTCGATTTGAACTCCGGGATGGAGGTGTTCTGGGGGCTGCCTGGGCTCGACGACATCCGCGTGGCGGATGCCGTCTTCGCCTCCTGCGCCCTGCCCGGCTATTTCCCGCCGCACGAGATCGGCGGCCGCTTCTACGTCGACGGCGCCGTGGTCGCGAACGTCCCGTTCGACGCGGCGCGCGCCCTCGGCCCCGAGCTCATCGTCGCGGTGGACGTGTCGGCGTCGAGCGTCCTCACCGCGGACGCGCAGGACGAAGGCTTCGCCGGCGTGTTCGCGCGCGCGACGGAGATCCTGATGACGACGCTGCTCGAACAGCGCGTGCGCACGTGGACCACCCCGCCGGTCTACTATATCCAACCGCGCGTCGAGCATGTGACGATGTTTTCGTTCGATCACCTGCGCGAGGAAGTCGAGGAAGGCTATCGCGCGACGAGCGCGGCGCTCGACCGTGCCGACGAATGGCCCGAGCCCGGCGACGTGGGGATCTTCCCCAAGCGGCGCGTGATCGTGCGGGTGGAGCGGGAGCGTTGCATCGGCTGTGGGGCGTGCCTGGTGCACGGCCCACAGGGAATGTTCGTGCTG
>QHTW01000267.1 GCA_003220955.1 Gemmatimonadota bacterium
CAATCCCCAGGACGCCGAGCTTGAGGAGCGCGAGATCCGCCGGGTCGAGGCCTCGTGCACGTTCCTGCGGGTCGACACGCGCGAGGGAATGGTCGCGGCGCTGCACGATTTCGTCCCCGACGTCGTCCTGACCGACCATTCGTTGCCCACGTTCGCGGCGCAGGACGCGCTCCAGCTCGGGCAGCAGCTCGCGCCGGACACCCCGATCATCGTCGTGACCGGACGGCTGGGAGACGAGCCAGCCGTGCAATACCTGCAGGCCGGTGCGGCGGATTACGTGGTGAAGGATCACCTGCATCGCCTCGGTCCCGCCGTCCTTCGCGCGCTCGACATCCAGCGCAGCCGGGAGGCGCAGACGAGCGCGCGGCAACTTCAGGCCGCGACCTATCGCATCGCCCAGCTGGCGATGAGCGCGCCGCGACTCGAGGAATTGCTGCCCACGGTCCACCAGATCGTGAGCGAGCTGATGCCGGCGAAGAACTTCTACATTGCGCTGTACGACGAAGCGACCGACCTGCTCACCTTTCCATACTTCGTCGACGAGGTCGATCCCCCTCCAGCGCCGCGCCATCCCGGTCGCGGCATCACCGAGTACGTGCTGCGCACGGGCCGACCCCTGCTGGTGAAGCCGGACTCTCAGCTCGACCTCGATTACCTCGGCGCGGTCGAAGCGGTTGGCACTGCATCAGTCGACTGGCTGGGCGTGCCCCTCAAACAGGGAGACCGCACCGTCGGTGTGCTTGCCGTGCAGACCTACACCGCGGGCGTTCGCTACGAGGAGCACCACAAGGAGATGCTCCAATTCGTTTCGACCCAGGTCGAGGCGGCAATCGAGCGCACGCGCGCCGAGCAGGCGTTGCGGGCGTCGGAAGCTCGCCTCACGGCTATCCTGCACTCGGCGCTCGACGCGCACGTGGCCATGGACGACACCGGTCGGGTCGCGACATGGAACCAGCAAGCAGAGTCCATGTTCGGATGGGCCGAGCGGGAGGTCCTGGGGCAACGCCTCGCCGACATCATCGTGCCGCCCGCCCATCGCGAGGCCCATGCGGCCGGCTTGCGGCGTTTCCTCGCCACCGGCGAGGGCCCCATCCTGAACCAGCGCATCGAGCTGACCGCCCTGCGGCGCGACGGCAGCGAGTTCCCGGTGGAGCTTGCTGTCACGCCCGTGCGCGTTGGGTCCTCGTGGTTGTTCAGCGCGTTCGTGCGTGATATCACCGCCCGGCGCGCGGCGGACGAGGCGTTGCGCGCGTCCGAAGCGAAGTTCGGCAGCGCCTTCCAGGCGCACCCCTCTCCAATGGCCATCGCGAGGCTGGCCGACGCCCGCTGGGTCGACGTGAACGAAAGCCTGCTGCGTCTCTTCGGCATGAATCGGGCCGAGACAGTCGGTCGCAGCGGACACGAGTTGGGCATCTGGCGGCGCGACGAGCTGCGGCAGCAAATGCTGGCACAGCTCAGAGCCGGGGGTGTCTTCCGCGATGTCGAGGTCGAGTGGCTGACCCGCTCGCGCGAGGTGCGTACCGGCCTCCTGTCCGCTGAGGTGATCGCGTTCGCCGGTGAGCCCCATTTTCTGCTCCACTTCCAGGACGTCACGGAGCGCAAGCAGCTCGAGGGTCAGCTGCGGCAGGCGCAAAAGATGGAGGCGATCGGCCGGCTCGCGGGCGGCGTGGCGCACGATTTCAACAACGTGCTGACAGCGATTTTTGGCTACGTCGACATTTTGCGCGAAGAGATGCCGGCGGACAGCACGGCACAGCGGGATCTCGCCGAGGTGCGGAAGGCTTCGGAGCGAGCGGCTTCGCTCACGAAGCAGCTCCTGGCGTTCAGCCGCCAGCAGGTGCTCGAGCCAATGGTCTTGGAGCCCAACGCGCTGATCGAAGACTTCGAGAAGATGCTGCACCGCCTGATCGGCGAGGACGTGGAGCTGCGGCTCTCGCTGGCGCGGGACGCTGGAAATGTGCTCGCCGACCCTGGCCAGCTGCAGCAGGTGCTTATGAACCTCGTGGTCAATGCCCGCGACGCGATGCCGACCGGCGGGAAGCTCATTCT
>QHTW01000098.1:0-12658 GCA_003220955.1 Gemmatimonadota bacterium
ATCGTGGTCGCGACGCCGGGCCGGCTGCTCGATCACATGGAGCGCGGCCACGCGAACTTCTCTCAGCTCGAAGTGCTCGTCCTCGACGAGGCCGATCGGATGCTGGACATGGGATTCGCGCCCGACGTGAAGCGCATCCTGAGCACGTTGCCCGAGGAGCGCCAGACCATGCTCTTTTCAGCGACGATCTCGCCTGAGGTGGACGCGCTGGCGCGGCGCGCGCTGAACGGGCACGCGTCGGTCGAAATCGGCCGCCGAGCGCAGGCCGCCGAGGGAATCGAGCACGTCATCGTCGCGGTCGACAAGCTGCAGAAGCGCGGCGCGCTCGCGTCGATTCTCAAGGCCAAGCCCGCCGGTCAGACGCTCATCTTCACGCGGACGAAGTACGGCGCGGACAAGCTCGTCACCTTCCTCAAGCGTGAGGGGATCGCGGCGAACGCGCTGCACGGCGACAAGGCGCAGAGCCAGCGCCAGCGCACGCTCGACGCCTTCCGCTCGGGGGCGGCCGAGAACCTCGTGGCGACCGATATCGCCGCGCGGGGCATCGATGTCGACGGCATCCGGATGGTGGTGAACTTCGACGTGCCGCAGGACGCCGAGGTGTACGTGCACCGCGTCGGACGGACCGCGCGCGCTGGCGCGCGTGGTCTCGCGCTCACGCTGATTTCCCCCGACGAATGGCTGCTGATGGCTGATGTGGAACGGCTGATCGGGCAGAACTTTCCCCGGGAAGTGATCCCGGGATTCGAGCCGTCCGTGTCGCCGCTCCAGCCCCGGCAGGCCATCGCCGAGGCGCCGCGGCCGGAGCGGTCGCTGCGGCCGCGTCGGGGCGGCAAGAAGCGCCGCTAGTCCTTCGTCTTCAGCGTCCGGATGAAGTTGGCGACCGGGGTGGCCGCCAGCGTCATGAGGCGAATGCTGCCCCGCGATCCCAGCTCCACGGAAACCCGAGCGATCGTCTCGTTGTCCGGACAGTCCACGATACTGACGAAGTCATAGGGGCCGAGCACGGCGTACTGCGCCGTGACCTTGGCCCCGAACTTTTCGATCTCCTTGTTCACTTCCTGGAGCCGCTTCGGATTGTTCTTGAGCGCCTTCGCGCCCTCGTCGGTCAGATTGGACAGCAAGACGTAGGTGGGCATGGGTCTCAGCTCCGTTTCTCGATTGCCACGTAATCCCGCCGTGCGGGACCGGTGTACACCTGACGTGGGCGCGCAATCCTCTGCTCCTTGTCGAGCAACATCTCCTGCCACTGCGCCAGCCACCCCGGCGTCCGCCCGATCGCGAAGAGCACGGGGAAAATGTCGACCGGGAACTTCATGGCCTCGTAGATGATCCCGGAGTAGAAGTCGACGTTGGGATAGAGCTTGCGGGAGACGAAGTACTCCTCCTGCAGCGCGATGCGCTCGAGCTCCACCGCGATGTCGATGAGCGGGTTCTTGCCCGTCACGTCGAACACTTGCTCAGCGATCTGTTTGATGATCTTGGCTCTGGGGTCGAAGTTCTTGTACACGCGGTGCCCGAAGCCCATCAGCCGGACCTCGCCCTTCTTGACGCGCTGGAGGTAGGCGGGAATCGCGTCGATCGACCCGATCTCGCGCAGCATCCGCAGCACTTCCTCGTTCGCGCCGCCGTGCAGCGGTCCGTACAACGCGGCGGCCGCTCCCGCCATGCAGGAGTACGGATCGGGATGCGAGGACCCGATCCCACGCATCGCGCTGGTCGAGCAGTTCTGCTCGTGATCGGCATGCAGGATGAACAGGACGTCGAGCGCCCGCTCGAGCACCGGGTGCGGCAAATACTTCACCTCGGTCGTTTTGAACATCATGTTCAGGAAATTGCCCGTGTAACTCAGATCGTTGTCGGGGTAGGCGTACGGCATACCCACCGAATGGCGGTGCGCGAAGGCGGCCAGCGTGGGCGCCTTCGCGATGAGCCGAACGGTCTGGTTGTTGCGGGACTTCTCCTCGAAGATCCGCTTCGCCTCCGGATAGAACGTCGACAACGCGGCCACCGCACTCACGAACATCCCCATCGGGTGCGCGTCGTGGTGAAAGCCGTCGATGAACTTCTTGATGTTCTCGTGAATGATCGTGTGATGCGTCACCTGGTGGACCCAGGCGTCGAGCTCGGCGGCCGTCGGCAGCTCACCATGCAGCAGCAGGTACGCCGTTTCGAGGAAGGTGCTCTTCTCGGCGAGCTGCTCGATCGGATAGCCCCGGTACTGCAGGATCCCCTTGTCGCCGTCGATGTACGTAATCGCGCTGCGACAGGCGGCGGTGTTCATGAAGGCGGGATCGTAGGCCATGAGTCCGAAGTCGTCGTCCGATACTTTGACCTGCCGGAGATCGGCGGCGCGGACTGTCCCGTCCTGAATCGGGAGCTCGTAGCTCTTGCCGGTGCGGTTATCGACGACGGTCAGCGTGTCCTTCGGCACCACTGGGTCCTGGATGTGTGTGGCCGAAAAGATAACTGGCTATCGGCTATGGGCTATCGGCTATCAGGTTTTCGCCCGTTAGCTCATAGCCGATCGCCGATCGCTTCCTTATCTTGCGAGCCGTGGCCAAGCCCCGTCCCAGTCTGTATCCAACCCGCTCGAGCGCCGGCGCGTTGCTAGGCCAACAGCTCGCGTCCCGCGGGTACCACTCGTGTATCCTGCTCGGGATTACGCCCGAAGGCGTGGAGATCGCGGCCCATGCTGCCCAGGCCATGGGGGCGCAATTCGATGTGATCGTCGCCTCCTTCATTAAGCTGGGCGCGAACCTGGCACCGGTGGGCGCGATGGCGGAATCGGCGCCGGCCGAGATGGATCCCGACTTCCAGCCTGCCATGAACCTGCTCGAGAAGTTGCAGGCCGCGATCGATGAATCGCGCGCGCGAGTGAGGCAGGACCTCGTCCTCTATCGGACGCAACGACCCGTGAAGAAGCTGGAGGGACGGACCGCGGTGATCGTGGATGGCCAGATCGTGTACCCGTGGAAAGTGCTGGCCGCCGCCAAGGCGGCCGAGGGACTCGGCGCGCGAGAAGTCGTGATCGCGACACCGGTCGCGGCGCAGCCGGCCGCCGATCGCATCCGCGCGCGAACCTATCCCTTAGTATGTCCCAGCGTGGTGATGGAGCAGGAAGGCCATCCGTCGCCCTACGGCGATGTTGGTGCGGATGCGCCTGAGCGCCTGAAGAGCATCATGATCGCGCATCAGGCTGCATAAGCGGTTGGGCGGTTAAGCGGTTCGGCGGTTCGCGTTTATCCGTACCTAGACGCATTCCTTAGGTTCGTTCCCCTGTCCGAAGTTCAATTAGACTCATGGATGAAACCGCATGAACGTTTCGTCGCGTGGCAGCACTGCCATCGACTAACACTGTTCACATACCAGCTCACACAGGCGTTTCCCAAGTCTGAATTGTATGGCATTACGTCTCAAATGCGCCGCTCCGCGTCTTCAGCCGCGGCTAACATCGTCGAGGGTTGCGCCAAGAGAGGTGCCTCGGAGTTCCGTCACTTCTTGGACGTCGCCCTCGGGTCGCTGGCCGAGTTATCCCACTTTGCGCTTCTTGCTCGAGACTTGAAGTTGTTGTCGAACGAGGCCTGGGTTGAGTTTGAGCGCATGCACGACGTTGCTGGCAAGACAACGATGGGTCTACAAAGAGCAATGGCCCGGCGAGCTGCGCGCGGGCCACAAAACATTCGAACCGCTTAACCGCCAAACCGCGTAACCGCCTTACTCAGGCAACTCCACGATATCGCGTTCCAGCCAGCGATGCTCGCCGGCCAAAATCTCCTGCGCAAGCTTGTACGTCGGGACGTCTTCATTCCGACGGAGCCCGTTGAACTCTGAGCGCACCCGACGTCGCGCCTGCCTGCAGAATAGATCCGCAAGCTTGGCGGCGCGCGCCCCGGTCGTGCGATCGCGCTCATAGAGCCGCTGCGCGCGCGAGCAGGTCGCCGCCATGGCGAACAGCTCGGCGGCCACATCGACGAGACGGAACAGCACCGACTGCCGTAGCTCGAGCTTCGGGCCGAACCGGATCATCGAATGGAACACGCCGCGCGCGAGCCGGCGGCAGCTGCGCTCCACGAATCGGACGTGCTTGGCCAGGCGTCCGAACTCTCCATAGCGCGGCCACAGACTCCAACCCAGCCAGCGCGTAGGATACCACCAACCGTAGAACGCGGCGGAGCGGGCGAGACCCGCGAGTCGCTGCTGGGTGGTCTTGCCTGGCATGACGACGTCGCCGGCGACCTGCAGATGCTTATCCACCGCTTCGCGCGCGATGAACAGGTGCATGATCTCCGAGGAGCCCTCGAAGATCAGGTTGATGCGGAAGTCGCGCATGATGCGCTCGACCGGCACGGGCGCCTCGCCCCGCGCGCGCAGCGAATCGGCGGTCTCGTACCCGCGGCCGCCGCGGATCTGCACCGTGTCGTCGATGATCCGCCACCCCGCCTCGGAGTTGTACAGCTTGGCGATCGCCGCTTCGAGCCGGATGTCGTAGCCGCCGCGCTCCGCCATCGCGCCGCACAATTCCGCCACCGCTTCCATCGCGAGCGTGTTGGCGGCCATGGTGCCGAGTTTCTGCGCGATCGCGTCGTGCTGCCCGATCGGCCGGCCCCACTGCACGCGCTCGGCCGCCCAGCGCCGTGAGACTTCGAGGCAGCGCTTCCCTGCGGCGACAGACGAAATCGGCAGCGTGAGCCGTCCGGTATTGAGCGTGACGAGCGCGAGCTTCAATCCCTTGCCCTCGCCCCAGAGCACATTTTCCTTGGGGACACGCACGTTTGTGAACCGGATCACGCCGTTGTACAGCGCCTTCAGACCCATGAAATGACAGCGATGGACCACTTCGACGCCGGGCCAGTCCATCTCGACGATGAACGCCGTGATCTGCTTTTTCTCTTTTCCGTTGATCATCTTCGACGGCGTCCGCGCCATCACCACGAGCAGCTCCGCCTTGGTGCCGTTGGTGCACCACAGCTTCTCGCCATTCAGGACCCACACGTCGTCGTCGAGGATGGCGGTCGTTTCCATCGCCGCCGGATCGGACCCGACGCCGTGCTCAGTGAGCGCGAATGCCGAGATCGCGCCTTTGGCGAGACGCGGGAAGTATTTCTTTTTCTGCGCTTCGCTGCCGAACATCTTGAGCGGCTGGGGAACGCCGATCGACTGGTGCGCGGAGAGCAGCGCCGTCAGCGAGCCATCGACGGACGAAACCAGCTCGATCGCTTTCATGTAGGAGAGCTGCGACAGGCCCAGCCCGCCGTATTCGCGCGGAATTTTGATCCCGAACGCTCCGAGGTCCCGCAATCCCTGGATGACGGCTTCGGGAATTTCGCCTTCGCGATCGATGCGATCGGAGTCAACGTCCTCCCGAAGGAAGCGCTCCAGCTTGTCGAGGAATGGTTTGGCGCGGGCGACTTCGTCAGGATCCTGCTCGGGGTAGGGATGGATCAGATCCATCCGCAAGCTGCCGAGGAAAAGCTCGCGTACGAAACTCGGCGACGTCCATTGCTCTTCGCGTGCCGCCTCGGCGACCTCACGCGCCTCTTCGGCGCTGACTTGGCGTTTGGGTTCGGCGAGGGTAGCCATGCTCTCTAAATGTAATATCTTCAGCCCGTTCAGCCCGCCGTCAGCCCTCATGAAGGAGCCTTCCCATGTCGCGTATAGCGTTGCTGACCCTGTTGTTGGGGTTCGCGGCGGCGTCGTCGGTGCCCGCCCAGCGTCGGGGGGCCGTGCGCTCCCCGCGGACCCGCGTCAACGCCGCAGCGCCGGCGCCCATTACCATCCCGTATCAACGGTTCGTATTGAAGAACGGCCTGACGCTGTTGGTGCACGAGGACCACAAGGCGCCCATCGTCGCCGTGAACATCTGGTATCACGTCGGCTCCAAGAACGAGAAGCCCGGTCGCACGGGGTTCGCGCATCTGTTCGAGCATCTGATGTTCAACGGCAGCGAACACTTCAACGACGACTACTTCCAGCCGTTCGAGCGCATCGGTGCGACCGACCAGAACGGCACGACCAACAACGACCGCACCAACTATTTCGAGAACGTCCCGACCACCGCGCTCGACGTCGCGCTGTGGATGGAATCGGACCGGATGGGCCATCTGCTCGGCGTGATCGACACCGCAAAAGTGAACGAGCAGCGTGGCGTCGTGCAGAACGAGAAACGGCAGGGCGAGAATCAGCCATACGGGAAAGTCAACCTCTTGATGGCGGAGGGCGCCTACCCGGCGGGTCATCCGTATTCGTGGACCGTGATTGGGTCGATGGAGGACCTCAACGCCGCATCGGTCGAGGACGTGAAGCAGTGGTTCCGCACCTATTACGGCCCCAACAACGCGGTCATCGTGCTGGCCGGCGACATCACGCCCGAAACGGCGCGGCAGAAAGTCGAGCAGTACTTCGGCGACATTCCCGCCACGCCGCCGATCGCGAAGCAGGACGTCTGGATCGCGAAGCGCACCGGCGTGCACCGCGAGATCATGCAGGATCGCGTGCCGCAGGCGCGGATCTACAAACAATGGAATATCCCGCAGTTCGGATCGGCGGACGGCGACTACCTCGACCTCGTGACCGACGTGCTCGCGGCCGGGAAGACCTCGCGGTTATACAAGCGGCTCGTCTATGACGAGCAGATCGCCACCGACGTCGTCGCGTACGTGGACCTGCGGGAGATCGGGGGGCAGCTCGTGATCCGCGCCACGGCCAAGCCGGGCGGCGATCTCGCCCGCGTCGAGCGCGCGATCGATGAGGAGCTGGGCAGGTTCATTCGGACCGGCCCGACGCCCGGTGAGCTGCGGCGCGTCAAGACGCAATCGCGTGCCAACTTCATCCGGGGCATCGAGCGGATCGGCGGATTTGGCGGCAAGTCGGACGTGCTGGCGATCAACGAAGTCTACGCCGGCAATGCCGATCATTATCAGGTGACGCGCCAGCGCATTGCGACCGCGTCCGCTGCCGACCTGAGGTCAGCCGCCGCCCGTTGGCTCAACGACGGCGACTTCGTCGTCGAGGTCCACCCCTATCCGACCTATGACGTCGCGGCGAGTGGCGCGGATCGGTCGAAGCTTCCCGCCGCCGGCACACCGCCCGAGGCGCGCTTCCCGGCGATCGCCCGCGCGACGCTCCCCAACGGGCTCAAGATCGTGCTCGCCGAGCGTCATTCCATTCCGCAGGTGAACATGACGCTCCTGATCGACGCCGGGTACGCCGCCGATCAGTTTGCGGCGCCGGGGACGGCGAGTCTCACGCTCGACATGCTGGACGAAGGGACCACCAAGCGCACGGCGCTGCAGATCAGCGATACGCTGTCGCAGCTGGGCGCCGTACTCAGCACCGGCTCGCAGCTCGATGTCTCCAGCGTGTCGTTATCGACGCTCAAGGACAATCTCGATCCGGCGCTCGACATCTTTGCCGACGTGATCCTCAATCCGTCGTTCCCGCAGGCCGATTTTCAGCGGCAGCAGCGGCAGCGCCTCGCGCGCATTCAGCGGGAGAAGGTGCAGCCGGTGCAGATGGCATTGCGCGTCTTCCCGCAGCTGCTCTACGGCGCGAACCACGCCTACGGCAACCCGCTGACCGGCTCCGGCACCGAGGAGTCGGTGACGCGCATGAGGCGCGACGATCTGGTGCGCTTCCATCGCACCTGGTTCAAGCCGAATCACGCGACGCTCGTCGTGGTGGGCGACATTGCGCTTGCCGAGATTCAGCCGCGCCTCGCGCGGCTGTTCAGCCGCTGGCCGGGCGGTGACGTGCCGCAGAAGAACGTCGGCACCGTGGCGGATCAAACCCGACCCCTCGTGTACATTCTCGATCGCCCCGGGGCCGAGCAGTCGATCATTTTCGCCGCCGATCTCGCGCCGCCGAAGGCCAATCCGCACGAGTACGCGATCGAAGCGATGACGTCACTCCTGGGCGGGCAATTCACGTCGCGCGTCAACATGAATCTGCGCGAAGCGAAACACTGGTCCTACGGCGCGTTCACCTTGGTCTGGGATGCGCGCGGCCAACGCCCGTTCATTGCGTACGCGCCGGTGCAGACCGACAAGACGAAGGAATCGATGATCGAAGTCGATCGCGAGCTGCGCGGCATTCTGGGCCCGCGTCCGGTCGAGGCCGACGAGCTGGCCAAGGCGCAGGCGAATCTCACGCTGACGCTGCCCGGCAACTGGGAGACGATGGACGCGGTGCAGGGCTCGCTCGAGCAGCTCGTGACGTACGGGCTGGACGATCACTACTACGAGACCTACGCGCAGCGCGTGCGCGCGCTCACGATTCCCGACGCGACGACCGCAGCGCAGGACGCGATCCGCCCCGACCATCTGGTTTGGGTGATCGTGGGCGATCGGTCGAAGATTGAAGCCGGGATCCGCGAGCTGAATTTCGGGGAGGTCAGATTCCTGGACGCGGATGGGAAGCCGTTGGCATCTCGATAGCGGTCACAGGACCGGGGGGTAACAAGCGGCGGCGGGTACCGCCTTCTGCCGCCCGTTACCGCCCTGTACCGCCCTATGACATCCGAACCAACGTCTCCCGCTTCGTCAGTGTCGGCGTCAGCAGCAAGGCCGCGATCGCGCCCCCGATCATGCCGCCGAGGTGAGCGAAGTTGTCGATGTAGGGCGACAGGAATCCCGTGAACAGCTGCCAGGCGGCCCATGCGGCAAGCACGAGGCCGATGCGCTTGTCGCGCATGTAGAAACGGTCCTGGTTCCGGTACAGCATCACCGCCACCGCGGCCAGGACGCCGAAAATCGCGCCCGATGCGCCGACCGACGGACCCGGACCGGTCGCCAGGCTGAACGCCGCGCCCGTCACGCCGCTGCCGAAGTAGACGAGCGCCGTGCGGGCCGCACCGAAGGCATGCTCGCACGCCATGCCGACGATATAGAGCGCGACCATGTTGCCGATCAGATGATCCGGCCCGCCATGGAGGAACATGGAGGTGAACACGCGCCACCACTCCCCGGCGAGCACACGCGCGCTCACGAGGGCGCCCGCTTCGAGGGGATTGATCTGATTGGCGGCGTGGAGCCCCGATTCGATCAGCGCCTTCCGGTCGCCAAGCGCGCCCGACGCGACTTCCCAGGCAAACACCGCCACATTCGCGATGATGAGCGTGGCAATGAAGAGCGGCAGCCGCCGCATGCCGCGCTCGAAGTCGATCCGGCCATCGCGCCGCGCGGCTGGTTTCACCGTCCGCGCGGGCGCCAGCATCTCGGGCGTGATGAGGATCGGCTCTTCGTGGTCGGGGCTGCCGCTGCCCGGGACTTCGGGTGTCACCGGCGCTCTCCCGTATCGAGCATCACGCCGAGCGCGATGGCGAGGCGCCGATCCATCAGGCGCTGCGGGTCGGCCGTCATGTCGAGCACATAGCGGTCGAGGATCGTGAACTTCCGTTTGAATTCCCCGATCACGTCGTCCGTACCGGCCGGCAGGAAGATAAAGTTGGTGCGCAGCACACCGAACAACGGCCCGAGGAAGCGTCGCAGCAGCGACAGGATGATCGAATCTTCCTTCGCGAGAAACAGCACGCGTCCGTCCGGTCCCCACACGTACCAGCGCTTGCGGACCGCGTTGAACAGCCAGTTCTTGCCCAGCTTGGCGAGCTTCCGACCGCGCGCGTCACGGACGGTATAGGTCATCGTGATCGGCTGGAATTTCTTGTCCTGCAGGATGTCGAGCAGCTTCTCGCGCTTGGACTGATCGCGATAGAACGTCACGTGCCGTTTGACCGACAGCGCGATGCCCAGCGCGATCGAGCCGAAGAGAATCGCGAGCACGCCGACGATACCGAGAATCGTTTTGAGCGCGCTGGGCGGCATGGCATCGATGAGCCCGATCCACGCGGGCATGCCGAAGAACAGCCCGGCGAGGGTGACGAGGGCAGCGCCGATATTCCGGAGTGCGTGCGCCGGCCGTTCGACGAAGATGATCTTGTTCCCCTGCTCGTCGCCGACGTCGTACTTCGCGGAGATCTTGAGCATCTGCTGCCGCAGCAGGAAAATGTCGCGGTCGAACGCCGGATCGAGCTGCGTCACCGCAGTGGCGACGCTGGGGGCCCGGGCGGGGCGGCCGCATTTCGGGCATTTGACGAGCTTGCCCGCGAATTCGTCCTTCAGATCGTAGGAGTTCCCGCATTCACAGGTCACGAGGACGGGCATGTACGCCTCCGTGGCTTGGATGATAGATTTGCCGCGCCCTCGTCTTGGAGCTCGTTCCGATGCGCGGTTTAGCGCTGTTGTGTACCGGTCTGATTCTGCTTCCCGCGGTCCACGCCCAGACGGCCCCCGCCCAGCAGATCCTGATCAAAGCAGGTCGCCTGGTCGATGGCCGATCGGCCACCGCGCAACCCAATGTAGGAATTCTCATCGAAGGCGAAAGGATTCGGGCCGTCGGCCCGCTGGCGCAGATCCAGGCGCAGGCGCCCAACGCCCGCGTCATCGACCTCGGCCAGATGACCGTGCTCCCCGGACTGATCGACGCCCACACGCACCTGCTGCTCCAGGGTGATGTCACCTCGCAGGAGTATGAAGATCAGCTGCTCAAGGAATCGACGTCGTATCGCGCGATCCTCGCGGCTCGCAACGCGCGGCTGTCGCTCGAGCACGGCTTCACCGCCATCCGCGACCTCGAGACCGAGGGGGCGATGTACGCCGATGTCGACGTGAAGCACGCGATCGACCGCGGTGAGATCCCCGGGCCGCGGGTGTTTGCGTCGACGCGTGCGATGGCGCCGACCGGGATGTATCCAATCACGACCGACAATTGGGAGCTCGAGCTGCCGCACGGCGTCCAGCCGGTCGACGGCGTCGACAACGCGCGGCTCGCGGTGCGCCAGCAGCTCCAGCACGGTGCGGACTGGATCAAGTACTACAGCGACCGCCGCTACTACTTCACCCCGGACAGCGTGCTCCACAGCTGGGTGAACTTCACCGACGCCGAAGCCAAGGCGATCGTGGACGAGGCGCACCGGATGGGGCACATGGTCGCGGCGCACGCCATCGGCTCGGACGGCATCGCGGCGGCGCTGCGGGCGGGCGTGAATTCCATCGAGCACGGCGACGGCCTCACCGACTCGCTGATCGATGTGATGGTGCGCACCAACGTGTACTGGGTGCCGACCGTCACGGTCGGGGCGCATGTGGTGGCGCGCGGCGGCGTGTGGGTGGCGCTCGTGAATCTCGAGCGGAAGGCGTTCGGTCGGGCTCTGAAGAAAGGCGTGAAGATCGCGCTGGGCACCGATGTCGGCGGGTTTCCGTGGACCGAGATCAATCAGGCGAAGGAATTCGAGTACTACGTGCAGTACGGCATGACGCCGATGCAGGCGATTCAGTCAGGAACTTCGGTGGCGGCCGCGCTGCTGGGCCAGGAGCAAAACGTCGGTGCGATCGCGCCCGGACTGTATGCTGACATTATCGCCGTTGCGGGCGATCCCACGCGCGATATCACGGAACTGCAACGGGTGAAGTTCGTTATGAAGGGTGGCGCCGTGTACCTTTCCCAATAGTGAAAGCCTGTGTCGTCGGGCTCCTGCTGAGCTTCGGCGCCGTCGGTGTGTCTCCGGGACAGATGTCCCCGGCCGGGACCGGCGGCGTCGCCGCGTTGGCCACCACGTTGCGACAGCTCGGCAGCAACAAGCGTGTCCTCATGATCGGCGCGCACCCCGACGACGAGGACACGCAGCTGCTCGTGCTCCTGTCGCGAGGCCTGGGCGCGCAAGCCGCGTATCTCTCGCTGACGCGCGGCGAAGGCGGCCAGAACCTCATCGGCCCCGAGCTCGGCCCCGAGCTCGGGGTCGTTCGTACGGAAGAGCTGCTGTCGGCCCGGGAGCTCGACGGCGCCCGCCAGTTCTTCACGCGCGCTTACGACTTCGGGTACTCCAAGACCGTCGACGAAACGTTCCGGTTCTGGCCGCGCGACTCGATTCTCAAGGACGTCCTCGACGTGATCCGCCGGTTCCGGCCGCAGATCATCATCGCGGTGTTTTCAGGGACGCCCGCCGATGGCCACGGTCACCACCAGGTCTCGGCGATTCTCGCGCGCCAGGCATTCGATCTGCTCCGCGATTCGGTGGGCGGTCCCCAGAAGTTCTACCGTTCGACGCGCGGTGATCCCTCGGCGACGACGCTGACGCTGCCGGTCGGCATTCTCGATCCGATCATCGGCCAGTCGTATTTCCAGATTGCGATGGCGAGCCGCAGCCGTCACCGCTCGCAGGACATGGGCCAGCTCCAGCGGGCCGGTCCCGCGACCTCCGGAGTAGCGCTACTCGCGACCAAGACGCCGAGCGGAGCGGGAAGCAACGGCGGCGAGACCTCGATGTTCACCGGGGTCGACACGACGATTCACGTCAGCGGATATGCCGCGCTCATCGACTCCGCGCGTGCAGCGCTGAATCCCTGGCGCCCCTCGGCCGCACTGCCGTACTTGCTCCGCGCGTCGCGACTGCTCGGCTCCGCGTCCCCGGATTCGGTGCAGCGTGGATTGCTCGACCGAGCCATCGCGATGGCCGACGGTGTCACGATCGACGGCACGGCCGATGATGGCATCGTCGTTCCAAGCGAACGGCTGCAGGTCGAGGTCGCGGTCTGGAATGCCGGCGACAGCGCCGTGCGCGTCGATAGTATCGCCGTCGCGGCGCCGAGTGGCTGGGGGATCG
>QHTW01000098.1:12923-22785 GCA_003220955.1 Gemmatimonadota bacterium
GACGCGGGACGTGGAAGTCGCCATTGCGCCTGACGAGCTGCTGTGGCCGATCGACGGGGGCGCGCTGGCCCCGCGGCACTTCCTGATCACGGTCACGAATCGCGCGCGCGGTGCCGCGACCGCTCGAACGACCGTCACGACGCCGACCGGCTGGCCGACCATCTCGCCCCAAAGTCTCGCGTTCACGCGCGAAGACGAAACGAAAACTGTCGTCTTCAACGTGTCTCCACCGGCGGCGGACAGCCTCAAGCCAGGGACCTACGATGTGCGTGCCGGGGGGAGCGGCTCAGGATGGCTCGAGATCATTGATTATCCGCACATCCGGCCGCGCGCGCTGACGAAGCCGTCGGTCGCGCAGATCCGGGCTGCGCGTCTCGCGCTTCCGGCGCTCTCGCACGTCGGCTATGTGCGCGGCGCCGCCGACCGTGTGCCCGAAGCGCTGCTCGCCGTCGGCGTGCCGATCGAGCTCATTGGCCCCGATTCCTTGGCGCGCGGCGATCTGTCGCAGTTCGATGCCATCGTCATCGGCAGCCGCGCGTACGAAACCGACCCGGCGCTCGTCGCCAACAACGGCCGGTTGCTCGACTACGCGCGCAACGGCGGGCTCGTCATCGTCCAGTATCAGCAGTATCCGTTCGTCGATGGCGGCTTTGCACCCTATCCCCTCACCATCGCGCGCCCGCACGATCGCGTGACGGACGAAAACGCGGCGGTCACCGCGCTCGATCCCGCGCATCCCGTCTTTCACTATCCCAACCCCATCGGTCCCGAGGATTGGCGGGGCTGGGTTCAGGAGCGGGGGCTGTATTTCGCCCACACCTGGGACACGACGTACGTCCCGGTGCTCGAAACGCATGATCCCGGACCGCCGAATCCACCAGCGGAGTTGAAGGGTGGGCTCCTGATCGCGCCGCTCCAACGCGGGATGTATGTCTACACAGGGTTGAGTTTCTTCCGACAGCTGCCCGCTGGGGTACCCGGTGCGTATCGCCTGTTCATCAATCTCCTCGGGCTGAAAAGGAAGAATGTCCCGTGAGATGGATTGCGGCGATCATGGCCTTACTAGTCGCCGCGTGCTCGCGGGATCACCGTACACCGCTCGTTGTCTACTCACCGCATGGACGTGATTTGCTCACGCTGTTCGAGAAGCGCTTCGAGGCGCTCCACCCCGACATCGACGTGCGCTGGCTCGACATGGGCTCGCAGGACGTGTACGACCGCCTGCGCTCCGAGCGCGCCAACCCTCAGGCCGACGTCTGGTTTGGCGGCCCGTCGCTGATTCTGGCGCAGGCCGCAGCCGAGTCCTTGCTCGACTGCCGGCGACCGGTGTGGGCCGATGCGATCGCGCCCCGCGGCCGGGGTGCCGGCGATTGCTACTTCGCGGCGTACGAGACGCCGGCCGTCTTTCTCTATGCCGAGAAGATTGTGCCGGCGGCGGAGGCGCCGCAGGATTGGGATGATCTCCTCGATCCCAAGTGGAAAGGCAAGCTGATCATCCGCGACCCGCTCGCGAGCGGCACGATGCGCGCGGTGTTCGGCCTCATCGTCGCGCGCGGACTCAAACAGACCGGCGACACCGCCGCGGGATTTGCCTGGCTCAGGCGACTCGACGGCCAAACGAAGGTCTACGAGCAAAACCCCGCCCTCATCAGCGAGAAGATCGCCCGGCAGGAAGGCCTGATCACGATCTGGGATTTGCCGGACGTGTTGATCAGCCGTCGCCGCGGCATGCCGATCGGCTACGTCTTTCCAAAGAGCGGCACGGTGGCGATCGAGGATGGCATCGCCGTCGTGCGAGGCGCCAAACACCTCGATGCGGCGCGGGCCTACGTCGACTTCGTGGGCAGCGTGGAAATGCAGCTCGCGGCAGCGCGTGAGGTGTTTCGCATGCCCGCCCGGCAGGATCTCCCCGCCGATTCGTTGCCGGACTGGGTGCGCGACGTTCACCGCCGCATGGTCGTCGCCGACGTCGATTGGAATTCCCTCGCCGCGCACGGCCCCGAGTGGATGCGCTGGTGGGACCAACACGTGCGCGGCACCGGGGGGGGGGGCCGTTGACCGCGCCCTTCCTCGAGATTCAAGCGATCGAGAAGCGCTGGAGCCACGATGTCACCGTCGGCCCCATCACGCTCGACATCGCGCGCGGCGAGATCCTGGCGTTGCTCGGCCCTTCGGGCAGTGGCAAAACGACGATGCTGCGCCTGCTGGCGGGGTTCGAGACGGCGGACGCCGGCCGGATCGCCGTGGCGAACGAGGACGTGACCGCCGTGCCCCCAGCGCGGCGCCGTTTCGGCATGGTGTTCCAGCACTACGCGCTCTTTCCGCATCTCGACGTCGGCGACAACGTCGGCTTCGGATTGCCGAAGTCACCCGACCGCGACGCTAGGATCACGGCGGCGTTGGGGCTCGTCGATCTCGCCGGCTTTGCGCGGCGCAAGGTGCACGAGCTCTCCGGCGGCCAGCAGCAGCGGGTGTCCGTGGCACGCGCCCTGGCACCCGAGCCCCGCGTCTTGATGCTGGACGAGCCACTGTCCAACCTCGACCCCGCACTGCGCGAGCGCACGCGCCACGAGCTGCGTGAGGTCATCAAGCGGGTCGGGATCACCACCGTCTTCGTGACGCATGAGCAAGAAGAAGCTTTCGATCTGGGCGACCGCATTGCCGTGCTCAATCAGGGACGGCTGGAGCAGGTCGGGGCGCCGGACGTGCTGTATGAGCACCCGGCCAATCTCTTCGTGGCGACCTTCGTGGGTCGTGCCAATGTGTTTCGGGGCAACGCAGCCCGCGCGCTCGGAGGCAACGGCAAGGGTATTCTCGTCGCTCGGCCCGAGCGTTTGCGATTCTCCGAGGCCGGCCTGCCGGGCGTCGTGCGCGAGCGGCGCTATGTCGGCGCGGCCGCCTTCTTTCTGATTGAAAGCGATGACCACCAGCACTTCGAGGTGCTCGCCGAGCCCGACGCCGCGCGCGTGGGGCAGCGCGTGTACGTCGAAGCCACGCGCGTGATCGCCCTGTGATCCGCCCGCGCCGGTCGGAGCTGGCGGCCGCGGGGCTCACGCTGATTCTCGCATGGGTGGTGATCTACCCGATTCTCGTCGTTGGCGCCGCCGCTGCCGATACGGCGGCGCTGGGCGCCTTCGTCATGCGGCCCGGTGAGTGGGCGGCGTTGTGGGCGAGCGTCTGGATTTCCCTGGTGAGTGTAGTGCTAGCCGCCGCGATCGGGATCCCGCTCGCCTTTCTCTTCGAGTGGTTCGATTTCCCGGGTCGCAAGACGCTGGGCTCGTTGATCGCGCTGCCGGTCGTGCTGCCGCCGCTCGTCGGCGTGATCGCGTTTCTGTTTCTGTACGGGGAGTCCGGTTTCATCGCGCGCGCCATCCAGGCGGCGCTGCATCTCGAAAACGCGCCGTGGCGGCTGCAGGGCGCGGCCGCGATTCTGCTCGTGCACGCCTACTCGATGTACGTCTACTTCTATCTCTTCACGCGCGCCGGCCTGGCCAAGCTCGACGTCGCGATGCTGGAGGCAGCGCAGGCACTCGGCGCCGATCGGCGCGCGACGTTGGGGCGCGTCATCGTGCCGCTGCTGCGCCCCTCACTGGTCGGTGCGGCGATGCTGACGTTCCTGACGGCGTTGGGATCGTTCAGCGCGCCCTACATCTTCGGCGGCGGATTTCGCGTGATGACGACGCAGATCGTCGCGACGAAGCTGAACGGCGACCTGCCGCTCGCGATGGTCGAGACCGTAGCGCTCGCCATCGTCGCGGTGGCGGGACTCTTGATCCTGCGTCGCACCGAAGGTGACGACATCCTGGTCGCGCTGGGGAAGGGGATCGCGCCCCGGCCGCGGCCGATCCGGCGGGCCAGCGTGCGCTGGCTCGCGGCGACTCTGGGGTGGGGCCTCGCGGTGCTGCTCCTCCTCCCGCATCTCACGCTGGCCCTCGTCTCACTCGTGCCCTACGGCGCCTGGACGACGGAAATTCTCCCGCCGGTCGTCAATTTCGATAACTACCGCCGTCTCTTTTCGGAAGCGGAGCGGCTGCGGCCCATGCTGAACTCGCTGTGGATGGCCGCCGCCAGCACCGTCGTGGCCGTCGTCCTCGCTCTCGCGGCCGGCTGGCTCGTGGTGCGACAGCGCGTGTGGTTGCGACGCCTGATCGAAGGATTGCTGGCGCTGCCGTGGGCGCTCCCGGGAACGGTCTTCGCGATCGCGCTCGCGATCACCTTCAGCGTCCACGCACCGCTCCAGTTGCGCTTTGTGCTGGTCGGCACCGCCGCGATTCTTCCGCTCGCCTATCTCGTGCGCGCGCTGCCGCTCACCGGCCGGGGGATTCTCGCGGCGTATCGGCAGCTCGATCCGTCCCTCGAGGAAGCGGCCGCGAGTCTCGGGGCCGGCCGCTGGCGCACCCTCACGCGCGTGACGCTGCCGCAGCTCAGACCCGGCCTCGCCGCTGGTGCCAGCCTCGCCTTCGTCGCGGCGCTCGGCGACATCGTCGCTTCCATCGTCCTGTACACCTACGAGACGCGCCCCGTGTCCATCGAAATCCTGTCGAGCTTGCGGATTGCCGAGACTGGCGTAGCCGCGGCGTTTGGCGTCGTGCTCATGCTCGTGAGCGCGCTGGTGTTGGGTGTGGGAGCGAGACGATGAAGCGGCTCTGGGTGCTGATGGCGGTGTGCTTCGTAGACATGATGGGTTTGATGCTCGTCGCGCCGCTGATGCCGTTTTATGCGCTCGATCTCAAGGCGCCGGAGTGGCTCGTCGGACCCCTGATCGCATCGTTTGCGGTCGCGCAGCTCATCTCGTCGCCGGTGTGGGGAAAGCTCTCCGACCGCTACGGCCGGCGGCCGGCCATGCTCATCGGCCTCGGCGCCTCCGCGTTCGCCTACGTCATCTTTGGCTTTGCCACAAGCCTGTGGATGCTGTTCGCGTCGCGCATCGTGCAGGGCCTCGGAGGCGGCACCACAGGCGTTGCGCAGGCGTACGTGGCCGATACGATGGAACCGCGAGAACGCGCGAAAGCACTGGGCTGGCTCTCGGCGGCGACCAGCGCGGGCGTCGTGATCGGCCCATTCATCGGCTCGGCGGCGTATAACTTCGGCCGTCAGGCGCCCGGCCTCGTCGCGGCGGTCATGGTCCTGGTCAACGTGTTCTTCGCGTGGAAATGGCTGCCAGAATCGCGAGCGGCGCAAGCGCGCGGTCCCAGCGGACACTTCGTGGTGCCCGAGGGCCGATCGGTGCGGCAGGCGCTCTTGGAGATCGTGCGCCAGCCTGCCACGCCGGCGCATCGCGTGATCTGGATCTACGTGGTCGGGATGCTCGCATTGAACGTCGTGATCGGCGTGCTCGCGTTGTATTTGAAAGACACATTCGCGATCAGCGCCCGAACCATCGGCTACTTCTTCCCGATCTTCGGGGTGGTGGGCGTCATCATGCGCGCCACGATCGTCGGCTGGTTCAACGCGCGCTTCGGGGAAATCCGCACCATGCAGATCGGCACGATCTCGCTGCTCCTCGGTCTCGCGTTGATGCCGCTGCCGGCGAGCCTGCTCACACCGGCGCGCGCCATGCCATTATTCGTTCTCTTCCTTATTCTCGTGCCGATGGGGACCGCGCTGCTGTTTCCGGCGTCCACGTCGCTGGTGAGCCAGCGAACCGATCGCCACGAGCTCGGACTGGTCATGGGCGCGCAACAGACGTTTCGTGGCATCATGAGCATCGTGGGCCCGGTCGGCGCCACGCTTGCCTTCGCGACCCTGGGGCATGGCGTGCCATTCCTGCTGGCCGCCTGCGTGGTGGCGATCGCCGGAGTGCTCGCGTTCCGGGAGCGGCCCCATGACCCGGTGGCGGCAATGGCTTGACCATCGCTAGTTTGGGGCAATGACTTTCGCCGTTTATCTGACGCTCCTGGCGAGTCTGCTCGTACACCCGCCGGCGCCGGCGCGGCCGAAGCTGATCGTCGTGATCACCGTTGACCAGCTGCGGCCCGACTACTTCACGCGCTGGAAGAACCAGCTCACCGGTGGCCTGGCGCAGCTCGCCAACGAAGGCGCGTTCCTCACCGATGGATATCAGGATCACGCCGTCACCGAAACGGCGCCGGGGCATGCGACGATCCTCTCCGGCATGTGGCCCGCGCACACCAGCATCATCCGCAATTCGGAGGGCGTGCAGGATTCGTTGGCGCCACTGCTCGGCACCACCGGTCCGGGCGCCTCGCCCCGGCGGTTCCGCGGCACGACGCTGTTCGATTGGCTGAAAGCGTCCGATCCGGCGGCCCGCGCGCTTTCGGTCAGCCGCAAGGATCGGGGCGCGATTCTCCCTCTCGGTCAGGCGAAACAGCAGGTGTTCTGGTATCAGTCGGGTCTGTTCACCACGAGCCGCTACTACGCCGACACGCTGCCCTCCTGGGTGCAGGCGTTCAACGCCCGGCGGTTGCCGTTCAAGGCAGCCAGCACGTCGTGGACGCTGCTGCTGCCGGACAGCGCCTACAAAGAACCGGACAATGAGGTTTGGGAAAACGGTGGGACGGACGTCGTGTTCCCGCACCGGCTGCCCGCCGACAGCATTCGCGCCGCCGCGGCGATCGCCGGCGTCCCTGCGATGGATTCGCTCACGCTGCTGTTCGCGCTCGAGGGCTTCGAGGCGTTGCGGCTCGGCCGCAGAGGCGGGGGTACCGATGTGCTGGCGGTCAGCTTGTCCACGACTGATGCCGTCGGTCACGCGTACGGCCCGGACTCGCGCGAGATCCATGATCAGGTGTTGCGCCTCGACCACTATCTCGCATGGTTCCTGAAGCGGCTCACCGATCGTGTGGGGCGCGACAATATCGTGGTCGTGCTGACCGCCGATCACGGCGTGACCTCATACCCGGAACGGACCCGGGCGAGAATCGGCGGAGCCGCGTATCGCGTCGGGTTCGACACGATGATCACCGCGGTCAATCGGGACCTCGACCGCCTGGCGAGCGCGGGGGGCGGACCTGCTACGCGCGAGTGGCTGGAATTCGAGACCGGCATGCTGTTCTTGCGCGACAACGGCCGCCTGGCCGCGTTGGGAATCAAGACCGACAGCGTCCTCGACGCCCTTACCGCGCGCATCGTCCGGATCCAGGGCGTCGCGCGGGTGATCAGACCCGCCGACTTGTCGCGTGCCGACACGGCGTCCGATCCGGTAGCGCGGCGTTGGATCCACCATCTCGCTCCTGACGCCGGCGTCGTCCTCACCGTGACGTTGCAGCCCGGCTCGGTCTGGGACGTTCCCAACCTGCCGATCGCGATGCACGGCCAGCCGTCGGAGGACGACGCGCACGTGCCGATCATCTTCTGGGGTCGGGGTGTGCGCCGCGGGTCGTTTGCCGGGCGCATGAACACGGTTGACATCGCGCCGACGCTTGGCGTGCTGCTGGGGGTGACGCCGCTTTCCGTGGTGGACGGTCACGCCCGGACCGACATCCTCGCCCCGAGAGACTAGGCGTGGTGCAGAAGCAGTCGGCGAATCAGATCCGCCGCATCGAGGAGCTGCAGGGGTACGTGCGGACGGTGGATCACGTGAAGAAGCTGGTCGCCGAGCTCGAAGCCAATCGCGCCGCGAAGCCGAAGATCATCAACAACATCTGCGGAACGATCGCCCGGGAGCTGTCGCACATGCGCCAGCGTGCGCTTACGGCGAATTTGGGCACGCTGCCTGACGTGGCCGGCCAGCTGGCGATCGTCGCGAACCGGGCGGGGACGGGGATGAACATGAAGGTGCGCGCGCTGGCGGATGGCGTGAACAGCATGACGATTCAGCTCGATCAGGCGCTCAAGACGGCGCACGAAGCGACTCCCGAAAAAGACGAAGAAGACGCAGAGAAGAAACAATCGTAGCGATCAACTGTCGCACACTCACCAAGCGGTTCGGGGACGTCGTCGCCGTTGCGGGTCTCGATCTCGTCGTCCAGGCGGGCGAGTGCTTTGGATTGCTTGGACCCAACGGCGCCGGCAAGACCACTACCATCGAAATCCTCGAGGGGCTGACGCTCCCGGATTCGGGTGAGGTCGAGATTCTCGGCACGCCGTGGCGCGACGGCGCCGCCGGACGGGCGCTGCGCGAGCGCCTCGGCATTCAGCTCCAGGAAACCCAGCTCGCCGACAAGCTGCAAGTCGGCGAGGTGCTGGCGCTGTTCCGGTCGTTCTACCGGCAGTCGCATACGGTCGACGAAGTGCTCGCGCTCGTCGGGCTCGAGGAAAAGCGCAAGGCGCGCGTCGTGACGCTCTCGGGCGGGCAGAAACAGCGTCTCGCGGTTGCATGCGCGCTCGTCAGCAAACCGGAGCTGTTGTTCCTCGATGAGCCGACGACCGGCCTGGATCCGCAGTCGCGCCGGCAGCTGTGGGAAATCATCCGCCGATTCCGCGCGGACGGTGGGACGGTGTTGCTCACGACGCACTACATGGAGGAAGCCGAGCGCCTCTGCGACCGCGTCGCGATCATGGATCACGGCAAGATCATCGCCCAGGGAACTCCCAAGGAGCTGATTGCGTCGCTGGGCGCGGACCACGTGGTGGACTTCGCGCTGACGGAGGGCGGGATTGCGGCCGATCTGGTCGAGGTCTTGCGACAAATGGGGGGTGTGTCCGCGGTGCGGACGGGTCCCGACGGAGTCTCGCTCACGGTCGTAGAGCTGCACCGCGCCCTCCCCGCCTTGCTCGCGCTGCTTCAAGACCGCGGCGTGGAGCTGTCGCTGCTCACGACGCATCACGCCTCGCTCGACGACGTCTTCGTTGCGCTCACCGGACGGCAGCTCCGTGATACGTGAGCGTCCGATGTACCAGCTCGCGCTGTCGCGGATGCGCGAGTTTTACCGCGAGCCCGAGGCGGTGTTCTGGGTCTTCGGCTTTCCGATCGTGCTCGCGTTCGCGCTCGGCCTCGCCTTCCGCAACACCGGTCCCGGGAAGTTGCAGGTCGGGGTGGTGGCGGGGAGCGGCGACAGCGCCCTGGCCGCGACGCTCGATTCCTCGCCCCGCCTCATCGCCACGGTGCTCGATACGGCCACCGCGCGGCTGCGCCTCAAGAGCGGTCGTGTCGCGCTGGTGGTCGTTCCGGGCGACCCCGTCGTCTATCGCTACGACTCGACCCGCACCGAGAGCGGTCTTGCGCGCCTCGAGGTCGACGATGTGCTCCAGCGGGCGCGGGGCCGCAGAGACCTGGTGGCCGTGCGGGACGACCGCGCGGTGGCGCCCGGGTCGCGCTACATCGATTTTCTCATTCCCGGCCTGCTCGGCATGAACCTGCTCGGCAGCGGGATCTGGGGCGTCGGGTTTTCAGTCGTCCAGGCGCGCCAGCGTAAGCTGCTGAAGCGCTACATGGCGACACCAATGCGCCGCAGCCACTACCTGCTGAGCTTCATTCTCTCGCGGCTCGTCTTTCTGATCGTGGAAGTCGTGGCGCTGGTGGGGTTCGGCTGGCTGCTGTTCGGCGTCGCGGTGCGAGGATCCTTCGCCTCGCTCGGGGGCATAACGCTGCTCGGCTCGTTCGCCTTCGCCGGCCTGGGCCTCCTCGTAGCGAGCCGCGCCCGGACGATCGAGGGCGTATCGGGGTTGATGAACCTCGTGATGCTGCCGATGTGGATTCTGTCGGGGACGTTCTTCTCCTACTCGCGCTTCCCGAACGCGATGATTCCGTTCGTGAAGGCGCTGCCGCTCACCGCGCTCAACGACTCGCTGCGCGCCGTCATGATCGACGGCGCGAGCGTCATGACCCTCGGTACCCCGATCGCCATTGTGGTGGCGTGGGGTGCCGTGAGCTTCGTGATCGCCCTGAAGATTTTCCGCTGGCGCTAGCGCTAGTGGACGATGACCACCCCGTGCATCACGGGGTGGATCGAGCAGTGAT
>QHTW01000098.1:22822-23370 GCA_003220955.1 Gemmatimonadota bacterium
CCGCTGGAAAGCGTGCCGCTGTTGAATAATCCGGTGCTGTCGGACGTCACGGAATGCGCCTGCGACCCGTTATTGGTCCAGCGCACCGGGATGCCCGATGTGATGGCGACCGTGTCGGGGGTGAATCGGAAATCGACAATCGTGTCGAAGACAGCTCCCGGCGCAGGGGGGGGCGCGGGCGGAGGCGGGGGCGGGGGATTGCTGGCGTAGGAGGTACTCGAGCCGCAAGCAGTCAGTGACACGAGGAACAGGCTGTAGCACAGACGCATGAGATCCTCCGGTACTTAGCTCTCCGGTCGGAACAACGCGGCCAGGCGCCGCAAGAATCCTCCAAACGCGCCTCTCACGGCCGCGTGAAACGCGCTCGCCGAGTGGAACCGCTCGGCAGGTTCACTGCGCAGGGCGCGCCGCAGCACATCTTCGACCTCCCGCGGCACGTCGCGTCGCTCGGCGGCGAGTGGTGGCACGTCATCGGTCGTCTGCTTCGCAAGAATCTGCTCGGGCGTCTTCCCGCTGAACGGCGGCCTGCCTAACAATGCGAAGTAGGC
>QHTW01000239.1 GCA_003220955.1 Gemmatimonadota bacterium
TTGCTCTTGGCGTAGAAGCCGCCCACCAGCCAGCGAAGCTTTCTTGAAGCGCCTGTCAAACGCAGCTCCTGCGTCCACACTTTGCTCCTCGTGGTATCATTGAGCGGGGAGTCGAGTGTGTACACGCGATCTGACAAGCCGAGTGTGCCGCCCATGACACTGGCGGTGAGCGCGGTGGCGTCACGGACGACCAAGATGTTGCGGTGGGTGTAGGACGTGATCGAGGTGAGAGTCGCCCCACCAAATTTGTATTGCCAATTCACGTCACCCAGCAGGAAGTCGTCAGTATACGGCTCGTTGATTTGCGTGAAGAGCTGGCGATTCCCCAGGGTGACGGGGCGACGGCTGGTCGTGTAGGGGTTGGCCAAGATGTTGAATGCGTCGATTCGGTTCCAGCCGTCCGCCCTCACGCGCTGCACGAAGATCCGCGGCGTGATGCTGAAGCGTTCATTCGGCTGCAGGCGGACCGCAGCGCGGAGCCCGGCTTTGTCGCTTCCGTTGACGTCCCTATTGACGGTGAAGTCGGGTTGCACGGCGTCCATCCAACCACCCGTGCGGTTACTGTAGCCCACGATTCGGGCGGCGGCATGTTGGCCCAGCGGCGCGTTCACACCAATCTTGGCAGTGCTGCCCGGACCGCCCCCATCCACCCAGTGGCCACCAACCTCGCCAAACGTGCTGCTCACGCCGAGCTCGGGCTGATTGCTGATATAGCGCACCGTGCCGGCCAGCGAGCCGGCGCCGAACAGCGTGCCCTGCGGCCCGCGCAGCACCTCCACGCGGCTCACGTCGAACAGGTCGACGTCCGGCGTGAACAGCGACAGCGAGACGGGTGATTCGTCGAAATAGGCGCCGACCTGTTCCTTCACGCCGGGCTGATCGCGAGCAATCTGACCTGACGAGGCGCCGCGCATCGCGACCTGGCTCTGTCCGGGGCCGAGGTTCTGCACGCTGAATCCTGCGACGTTTGCCGCCACCGCCTCAATGTTGTCCGCCCCGCGGACCCGCAGCGCCTGCTCTGTTGGTGCCGCAATGGAGAATGGCACGTCGGCGAGCCGCTGCTCGCGAAGCATGGCGGTCACCGTCACCGCTTCCAGCTGGAGCGCCTGCATGACGAAGTCGACCACCGTCTCGGCGTCCGCGGAGACTCGTACATTTGCCTGGGATTGCGTACGCAGACCGGGCAGCGACGCCGAGACCACGTAGGTTCCGGGTGTGAGATTCGAGACCGTATAGCTTCCGTCCGAGGCCGTCGTTGCCCGGTGTGGGGCGGCCGTCCCCTGGGCCCTGATCGTGACTCCCGCCAAGGCGTCGCCACTCGCGTCGCGCACCGTCCCCCGGATCCGGCCGTTCTGGGCGTGCGCCACTGCCGGGACTGCGAAGAACAGTGCCGCGGCGACGGCGAGGCTCAAGAACCTTCCAACGGTAAGCATAGAGAACTCCTCCTATTGGATCAGACGGACTTCTGCCCGCGCGTAGAGATACCGGCCGTTGTAACCGAACGGCGACGCGGCGGCCCAGGGGAACGTGTTGTCGTTGTTGTTGAATTCCGCTTTGGGTTTGTCCGGGTACACATCGAACAGGTTGCGAGCGCCAATCGCCAGATTCACGTCGCTGAAGTGATAACCCACTTCGGCATCGATCAGCGTCTTGCCGCCGTACGTCTCACGATCGGTGAAGCTCGGCTGCGCGGAGGCAAAGCAGCCGTAGTAGGAAAGGCGACCGAGCCCGTGCACGCGGCCGATGGTGTACTGCGCGGTCAGCGTGCCGCGCCAAGCGGGACGTTCCTCCTCGATGCCCACCTTGGTCACGAGATCGAGAATGCTGGTGAGGTCGGTCGGCTTGCCCTGCAGGATCTGCGGCAACGGATCGACACGCGTGATCCGATTCTTGGTGTAGTTCACGGCGGCGTTGAGGTCGAGCATGCCGCGACCCGCGGGCACATGGACATCTCCGGTGACGTCCACGCCGTTCGTCCGCGTATCGAGG
>QHTW01000099.1 GCA_003220955.1 Gemmatimonadota bacterium
GGAGTGCCGTCCACCACCGGCAACCGGCTGTGCTGGCTCTGGCGGAGGGCGTCGAGCACTTCGGCCGTGGTTGCGGAGATGTCCACGCCGGTCATGTCGAGGCGCGGTGTCATCACTTCGTCGACCGTTGTGTCGGCCAGCGTGAAGACGCCCAGCAGCATGTCGCGCTGCGCGATGCCGAGATCGGGTTGCAGGGGGCGCGGCGTATGCACGACCGCATGCAGGCCGCGGTCCGCCCACGCGAGCAGCCAGAGCAGCGGGCCAAAAGGCGCGAGTGTCCGGCGGGCGAGCGGAAGGGCCGCCTCCGAGAGTTCCGGCGCGATACGCGCAACGCTGCGTGGCAACGCATCGCCGACGATGAACAGCAGGAGCGTGCCGACGCTCAGCGTTACGAGCGCCTCGGCCCAGGGCCGCGTCCACCACGCCACGGCGTTCGCGGTCGCGACGGCACCGAGCACGAGGAGCGCGAGACGCGCGATGTGCAAGGCGCGATGCAGCGGGACTCTGCGCTCCGCCGCGATCGGCGGCGCATCACCCAGGGTGTGGAGCGCTTCGCCGACCGCCGCTTCCTCCCCGAGGGTCAGGACGGCGGCCCAGATGCCGGCGCTGATGCCGACGACCAGCCCGATGAGGCGCAGAGCCGCTGCGGTGAGCATCAGCGAAGGATTCGTTTGACGTAGCGTTCTTGCAGCCGCCACATCCGCGATCGGGTGCGGCCTGAGCCATTGGGATGGTCGTAGCCGAGCACGTGCAGCGTGCCATGCACCGCCAGCCGCACGAGCTCTTCACGCAATCCAGATCCCGTACCGTTGCCCGAGTCCTGGGGGCGGGCGGGGGGGGCTGCGGCCGTTGGACAGATGTAGACGTCGCCCACCACGCGGCCGTCGGGCTGCGGCAGCGAGTAGGCGATGACGTCAGTCAGTCCGCGGCGCCCCGTCGCTCGGGCGTTGGCCCGACGCATGGCGGCGGCGGACAAGAGCGTAATGTCGACATGCGACGCCCTCGGCGCCCGCTCCCACGCCAGCACTCGCTGCGCGATCCGCATCAACTGGTCAGCGCGCGGTTGCCGGTTGCCAGGCCGCACTGATGCCGCCACTGGACTCCGGATAATCGATGCGATTGTGATACATCCCGCTCAACACCCGCAGGAACGCCGATTTCACCTGTTCGATCTGTTGCAGCGTGAGCGGGGCCTCGTCCAGCTGGCCGGCGTTGACCTTCGTGCGGACGATGTGATTGATCGCCTCCTCGATCTTCTGCGGCGTCAGGTCTTCGAGCACGCGCAGCGCTGCCTCCACCGAATCAGCGATCATCGAGATCGCGGTTTCCATCGAGCGCGGCTTGGGCCCCGGATAGGTGAAGTCCGCGCTGTTCCTGGCCTGCCCGCCATCGATCTTTTTGGCCTTGTCGAGGAAGTACGTGATCTCGGTCGTCCCATGATGCTCGGGGATGAACGCGGCAACCGAGTCCGGCAAATCGGCCTCGGCGGCGAGCGCCAGGCCGTCGGTAACGTGCGCCTTAATGATCTGCGCCGACTGGAGCGGCTTCAGCCGATCGTGCGGGTTGTTGCCCGGGATCTGATTCTCGACGAAGTACTGCGGGTTCTTGACCTTCCCGATGTCGTGGTAATAGCACCCCACCCGGCCCAGCAGCCCGTTCGCCCCGATCCGGTTGCACGCCGCTTCGACCAGGTTCGCCATCGCAACACTATGCGCGTAGGTGCCCGGCGCCTCGACCGACAGCCGCCGGAGCAGCGGCCGGCTCGGGTCCGACAGCTCGAGCAGCGTGAGATCGGTCGTGATGTGCGTGACCGACTCCGCCACCGGCAGCAGGAAGAACGTCAGACCGGCCGACACCAGCCCATTCAGCGCGCCCCAGAAGCCGCGCAGACCGATCTCTTCGATGGACCACCCACTCGCGAGGCCGAGGGCGAGCGCCCCGGTCAAATATCCCGCCGCGATAATGAGCACCGGTGCGTAGAAATTGCTGCGGCTCCGCAGCGTCTTCACCGACAGGGCGGCCGTGACGCCGCCCACGACGCACAGGAATGTCGCGGGCACGTCGTGGAAGACCGGCTGCAGCCCGACCACGACCGCCAGAATCATCGCCGCGATCATGGAAACGCGCCCGTTGAACAGCACCGTCATCATCATCGCCAGGAACGGCATGAAAGTGATCTCCGGGTGCGCCGGATAGGACCGCGCGACGAGCCCCGCCTGGGTCAGCAAAATCGCAAACAGTGCCCCGATCAGGCCGACTTGCCGCAGGTCGCTGTAGGTCTCGCGGCGATAGAAGACCATCAGGACCCAGAAGATTGCGATGATGAGCGAATCACGAAGCAGCGGGCCCACGACGCCACGAATCGAATAGGTGGTCGCGGCGCCACGGCGCAGCAGCTCCTGATGCAGCGTGACGAGCCGCTCGTGCGCCTCGTTCGTCACGACCTCGTTCGCCCCGACGATTCGGTCGCCGGCGCGCACGATGTATTTGCTGGGATCGACGCTCCCCCGCAGCTCATTGCGGCGTCGCTCTGTTTCGAGCGGCTTCGGAATCAGCGTCGGCCGGAAAAACTGCCGCACGAGCTTGAGATACAGCACGTCCCCGACGCTCGAGCCGGCATCGGGGTGGAGCTGCTTGGCGCGGTTCAGGTACTGGGCGAAGGTGAGCACCTGGTCCCGCAGTACCGATGACTCGGTCGAGCCCCGGCGCACGATCAGCTCGCGCGACTGCTCGCCCTGGAGCACGCCGGGGCCGGTGACGCCCTGCGCCAGCGTGCGGTCGAAGAGCCGCACCAGCGCCTGTTGCATCGCCCGCCGCTTGCCGCCCTTGCTGAGATACGCCGCTTCCTGCGGGGTGAGCGCAACTCCGTAATCTCGGGCGGCGCGAATCATGGTCTGGGGACCCTGGTCGCTGGCCGCATCCACCGAGCTGAAGAAGGCCGCGAGCGTCGTCGCGGTGCTGTCGTACGCGTGCTGCCGGAACTCGTAGATCGGCTTGGCCGATGCCGCGAGCTCTTCGGCCTCGCGCTGCAGCTCATCCTCCGACTTGCTCACGACGAAGTTGAAGGGCGCGACGATTTCTTTGTCCGACCGGGCGCCGGGCTCGAGCAAGGGGGCGACGTCGGCGCTGCCCGACGGGAACGCGACGTGCGCCACCAGCGCGAGCGCCGGGACCCACACCCAGCGCACCAGGTGATAGCGCACCTGCTCCTGCGTGGGGAGCTTCATCTCAACCCTGCGCGTCCTCGGCGTACGCGCGGATGATGTCGCGCACCAGCCGGTGGCGCACGACGTCCGCATCGCCGAGATAGACGAATCCGATCCCTTCGATGCCCGGCAGGATGCGCTCGACCTGCAAGAGACCGGAATCCTCGCGGTTGGGGAGATCGATTTGCGTCTTGTCGCCCGTGATCACCGCGCGCGAATTCACGCCCAGGCGCGTCAGGAACATCTTCATCTGCATGCCCGTCGCGTTCTGTGCCTCGTCGAGGATCACGAAGGCATCGCTCAACGTGCGGCCGCGCATGTACGCGAGCGGCGCGATCTCGATCGTCCGTGTTTCGAGCGCCTTCTGCACGCGCTCGCGCGGCATCATGTCCTCCAGCGCGTCGTAGAGCGGCCGGAGGTAGGGATCGACTTTTTCCTGGAGATCGCCGGGCAAGAACCCCAGGTTCTCGCCGGCCTCGACGGCGGGTCGCGCCAGAATGATGCGGCGCACGCGCTTGCGGGCCAGCGCATCCACCGCCGCCGCGACCGCGAGATAGGTCTTGCCCGTGCCGGCCGGGCCGATCCCGATGACGATGTCGTGCTCGGCGATGGATCGGAGATATTCGCGTTGTCCCGTCGTCTTCGGCTGGATGACGCGACGCAGTCCGGGGAGAATGATCTTCACCGGGTCGGCCGGCGCGCCCTGGCGCCCCAGCTCGCCGTGCGCCTCGTCGGATATCAGCCGCTCGACGTCGTGCACGTCGATGGTTTCGCCCATGCGCGCCAGGTCGATCAACGCCTGCGCGACCTGCCCCGCCTTTTCGATCGCTCCCGCGGGTCCGGCGAGCGACAGGTTGTCCCCGCGGAGCGAGACACGCACGCCCAGCCGCCGGGCGAGCTCGAGGAGGTTGGCATCGTTCACGCCGGCCAACGCCAGCGGATCGACGCCTTCGACGGAGAGGCGCTGGACGAGGTCGTCACTCATGAGGGGGCACCACCTTGATGTGGAGGGCCGCGAGATCCTCGGGCCGCGCCGGCGCCGGGGCGCCTTCGAACAACGCCCGCGCCGCCGTCGTCTTGGGGAACGCGATCACGTCGCGCAGCGAGCCCGCGCCCGCGAGCAGCATGGCCACACGGTCGAACCCGACGGCGAAGCCACCGTGGGGCGGCGCGCCCGCGGCGAGCGCCGTGAGCAGGAAGCCGAAGCGCGCGTCGATCTCCTGCGGCGCGAGGCCAAGGTGCGCGAAGACTTTGCGCTGGATCGCCGGATCGGTGATCCTGATCGAGCCCGAGCCGAGTTCGTTGCCGTTGTAGACGGCGTCGTAATGCAGCGCGCGACAGGCGAACGGGTCGGAGTCGAGCTTGCTCACGTCGGCGGGATGCGGCGACGTGAACGGGTGATGCGCGAACACCGGCTTGCCGCTCTCCGGATCGGGCTCGAAGAGTGGGAAATCGACCACCCAGCAGAAGGCGTGTGCGACTTTGGGTTGCGGCGCGAGGCGCCGGATGACTTCTTGGCGCACCTTATCGAGCGCGGGCGACGTCACGCGATCGGGTCCCACCGTCATCAGCGCCGCGTCGCCATCGCCGACGCCGATCTTGCCCAGGGCCTCCGCCGTAAAGTGCTTGCCGACGGAGCCGGAGAGCTGCTCGCCCTGGCGCTTGACCCAGGCCAGTCCCGGCGCGCCATGCGTCTTCGCCGTTTCGGCGAGCTGGTCGACGTCCTTGCGCGACAGGGTGCCGCCGCCGCGCACCGCAATGCCGCGCACGCGGGACCCGTTCGTGGCACTCTGGAAGAACGGCACCGCGAGGGGTTGGACCTGCGACGTCCAGTCGGCGATCGGGAGATCGTACCGGAGGTCGGGCTTGTCGGTCCCGTAGCGTTCCATCGCTTCACGCCACGTGAGCCGCGCGAAGCGCCGGTCGATCTTGTGGCCGGCCTCATCCCACAGGGCGACGAGCACCGCCTCGACGAATCCGATGACGTCTTCCTGTGTGACGAACGAGCCCTCGATGTCGATCTGCGAGAACTCAGGCTGGCGATCGTAGCGCAGATCCTCGTCGCGGAAGCAGCGGGCGATCTGGAAGTACCGATCGAAGCCGGAGACCATCAGCAGCTGCTTGTAGATCTGCGGCGACTGCGGCAGCGCGTAGAACTCGCCCGGATGCACGCGTGACGGCACGAGATAGTCGCGCGCGCCCTCGGGCGTAGGTTTGGTGAGGATCGGCGTTTCCAGCTCGAGAAAATCGAGCTCGCTCAACGCACGCCGCGCGCGCTGCAGCAACCGATGGCGCAGGATCAGATTGGCCTGGAGCTCCGGGCGCCGCAGATCGAGGTGGCGGTATTTGAGGCGCAGCTCTTCGGCCGCGAGCTCTTCGCCCTTGGCGCGCGCGACCTGAATCGCCGGTGTTTCGGCAGGTCCCACGACCTGGAGCGCCGTCGCGTGGACCTCGACATCGCCGGTCGCGAGCTCGGCATTGCGGCCCTGCGGGGGTCGCGCGACGACCTCGCCTTCGATCGTGACGACCGATTCGCTCTTGAGCGCGTGGGCCTGCGCGAGGAGCTCGGCCGGTGCCCAGGCCGGCCCGACGCAGACCTGGACGATGCCGTCCCGATCCCGCAGATCGATGAAGACGATTCCGCCGAGGTCGCGGCTCCGGTGGACCCAGCCTCCGAGTCGCACCCGCTCTCCGGCGTGCTCCCTGCGAAGCTGGCCGCAGCGATGGGTTCGGAGTGATGTCCGAGTCACACTGGCGTTTATGCGCTCCCCCCCCCTCCCTCTGCCTCGACGAGAATCCGGTAAAACTCTTGTGCATCACTAGCCGCAAGCAGGCTCGCGCGAATCGGCTCGCGCCGGACCAGTCGCGAGATCCGACTCAATGCTTTGACGTGGGCCCCCGCCTGCGACTCCGGGCCCGCGAGCAAGAAAAACAGCCGGACCGGCTCCCCATCGACGGTTTCATAAGGCACCGGCGTCCGTGCCGTGCCGGCAACCGCTATGAGATTGGCGAGGGCTGGGGTCTTCCCGTGTGGAACCGCGACACCGTAGCCGATGCCAGTCGGGAACTGCCGCTCGCGCTCCATGACCGCTTGGAGGACGTCGGGGGCGGCTCCGTTGCCTCCGACCAGGAGCTCGACTAATTCCCGCAGCACGCCCTCCTTACTCTGGGCCCGAATGGGGACCCGGATTCGGTCGGGCGTCAGCAGTTCGGAGAGCCGCAATGGAGTATGTCCAAGTGCCGTAACCGGTTGAAGATAGTTGACTTGAGTTGACGGCGCCACAGTCGTGAGTAAACGTTCGGCATGCAACGCATTGGCGTGCTGGTTGTTGGACTGCTCGCGCTGGGCGGGCCGGGCGCGCCCGCCCAGCAGGCGACCGGGACGACCCTTTGGCGCGTCGCGGCGACGACCCTCGCCACGCCTCCGGCCCTGGCGCTCGGGCCGTCCGCGGCAATCTGGAATCCCGCGCAAACCGAAGACGGTGCCCGCCTCCAGGTCGGCATCGACGCCATTCAGACGCCGTCCGCCGTCGACGCCACCGGCGTCATCGCGACGGTGCGAGTGCCGGCCGGCTCTCTGGGGCAAGTCGGTGTGCTGTTCGGGCGCGTAGGCTTGAGCGATCTCTCGCAAACCATCGATAGTCCCGATCCCACGGGTGGTGTGATTTCGGTGTACACGTTCGCGGCCGGGGCGACGTGGTCGCGCATCGTCGCGCGGACCAGCCTTGGCGCCACGTTGGCGTTCCACGAGACCCGCCTCGATGAGAGCCGCGCCGATCGCTGGACGATGGATGTCGGCGCGAGCCGCACATTCGCGGGCGACAGACTGCGGGTGGCCGCAGCCACGCACTTCTTCTCTTCGCTCAAGGCGAACGACCCCGCGCAGGATATCTTCGCCGGCATCGAAGGCCGCATCTGGAGCGGCGCGTTCTCCAATGATCGCGTGGTGGTGCGGGGACGGTATGGGATTTCGTTCGCACACGGGTTCCCGGCCGATCACCAATTCGGCGCGGGGGCGGAATTCTCGAAGACGGTCGCGCTCGACCTGATGCTGGCGCGCGAGGGGGCCTATGGCGATCGCGGCGCGAGCTGGCGACCCGTTGCCGGCGTGCGAATCGTCATCGGCAAGTACCGCATCACGCTCGCGCGCGATACCGGCGTGAACGACCTCGGCTCGGCATATCGCGTCGGTGTGGACGCGCGGTTTCGATGAGTCTGGACCTGCTCAGCCTCACGCCGGAAGCGGCGAAAGTCGTCCTGGAAGACTGGCTCGGCCAGCGCGACGAGGCGCCGTACCGAGTGCGGCAGGTGTTCCCGCGCCTCTGGCAGCGTCCTGTCGCGCGCTGGGCCGAGGCCACAGACCTCGCGGCCGCCCTGCGAGCTGCGCTCGATGAAGCCTTTCCGCTACACAGAATGGCGCTCAAAACACATCAGATTTCCGGCGACGGTACGGAGAAATTCTTGTGGGCGCTCGAAGACGGCGAAGCGATCGAGTCGGTGCTGATTCCTGAGGGAAAGCGCCGCACGCTCTGTATTTCGTCGCAGGCGGGTTGCGCTTTGGGATGCGTCTTCTGTGCAACGGGGCGCATGGGATTTCGGCGCAATCTCTCGGCCGGAGAAATCGCCGGGCAAGTGCGCGAGCTGATGCTGCGGGATCCCATGCTCAAGCCGACGAACGTCGTATTCATGGGAATGGGCGAACCCCTGCTGAATTGGGACGCCGTGGACACGACTCTCACGATCCTCAATCGGGCTGAAGGGCTCGGCATCGGTGCTCGCCACATCACCGTGTCGACCGTCGGTATCCTCCCCAATCTGGCGAGGTTCGCCCGGCGTCCCGAGCAGTTCCGCTTGGCGGTGTCGTTACACGCGCCCAGCTCCGCGCTGCGTCGTGAGCTGATGCCGATCGAAAAGAAGTACTCGCTCGCCGAGGTGATGGACGCGCTGAAGCAGTTTCGGCGCCGCGTCACGCTCGAGTATGTGCTGATTGGCGGTAAAAACGACGCGCTCGAGACGGCGGATCAGCTGGCGAACCTGGCGCAGCCGCTCGAAGCATTGGTGAATCTGCTGCCGCTCCATCCTGGGGGCGCCCCCGACCTCACACCGAGCAGCCGGGCGCAGATGCTCGCGTTCGAGCGGCGCTTGAAGCAACGCGGCGTCGAGGCGGTACTACGGCGCAGCCGTGGCCTCGATATCAGCGCGGCCTGCGGTCAGTTACGGGTGGAACTCGCGGGGGGGGCGACCAGCCGTCGCAAAGTCCGCGCCGAGGAGCACGCTCACATCGAGTAGCTTGGAGCTGTCGAGCTCTACTTCGATTCGCCCCCGCCCCAGCGCCGACCGGACCCGCTCGCCGACCTTCGTCGTCCCGCGTCGCACGATGATGCGCGTCGAGTCGAGGCCATTTTCCGGGGCGTTACCG
>QHTW01000240.1 GCA_003220955.1 Gemmatimonadota bacterium
GCTCGCCAGTTGCGCCACATCACCGTGCCCGCAAAGGCCGCCTGGGTTCCCGCGCGCCATTGCAGGCCGGCGCCGTAGGTCAGCGGCAGATTGTTCTCGGCGACCTGGCGGCCACCGATGTCGGCCCGGAGTCTCGAATCGGAGCGGAGCCAGCCCGCCAGGCGCACATCCCGTGTCACGTCGAGCAGCAGGCTCGCCGAGCCGCCCGTTCCGGAATACGCCACCTCGTCGCGCGCGGTGGAGGTGCGGTAATTCGTGCTATCGGCGAACGTGCGCGTGGCAATCACCCGCGACGAGCCGGTCAACATGTGAAAGCCGAATCCGAGCGCAATCCGGCGGTGGAGTCGAGCCGCGGCGGCCAGTCGCAGGTCCGAGACGGCCCCGTCGCTCGTGATCTCGTCCGTGATCGGCTCTTGGACGCCGCGCAGGTTGATCGTGTCGTGGATCATCACGCCAAAGGTACGGTCGAGATACGTGGCAAAGCCGCCGCCCATGACGATCCGCCGGGTGAGGGGTCCCGCGATGACGAGCGCGGGAAAGCGCGTCGCGCGCAGCGACGCTTGGGCCGCGCCGGTCGGCTCGATGGTGCGCCACGACGTGCCACCGGCAATACTCGCGCTCATCCGGCTCGCGTCGGCGAGCGAGGCATCGGTGAGCGGCGAGAAGGCGTCGAACGGCGCGAACGCACCGCCCGTGCTTCTGGCGCGCACGCTCTCCCACCGGCCCGGTGTGCCGAGACCCTTGATGCCGAACTGGGAGTCCTGGGCGGTTAGGCGGTTTGGCGGTTCAGCGGCCAGCAAGACCGCTGCGATCACGCCAACTCGAACCGCCCAACCGCCCAACCGCCAAACCGCTGTTTTCATGGCGCCCCGAACCCAAATCGCTTCACGTACGTCACGTGCAGCGACGGCCGAAATGCCGGCGCGCGGGAGGAATAGAAGCGGGCCTGCGTATACGAGGCGGCCTCAGGCAGCTGGCGCAGGAACAGGGATGTCACCTGTGTCGTGT
>QHTW01000241.1 GCA_003220955.1 Gemmatimonadota bacterium
ACCAGGCCGAGATCGATGATGTTCATGTCGAGCTCGGGGTCTTTCACTTGACGCAAGGCCTGGCGAACCGCATCCGCGTTGAGGACTGCTGTGGTCACTGCACGTGTCTCCTACTTGCGAACCTAGCGACCCGGGATACCGCGCACCAGACAGTGCCGCCGGCTCGCGATCCAGGCGTAGATCCGGCGGGCGAGTGGCGGGACGCCGGGGATCCGAAACAATGGGGCGAGCCAGCGCTTCCCAGGGAACATCCGGAGCAGCTCGGGCAGCGCGTCCGCACCCGCGTAGACTCTGCCGTCCGGAAGGATCAGGTGCATCGCGGCGGCAAGCGCCGGCAACGCGATCCCGAACTGCGCGACGGCAGGTCCGTCCTGAAACGGTACGAACCGCAGCACGTGTTCCCGATCCCACCGGCGGAGCAGTTTCACGGCCTGCTGGCACAGGCCGCAATCGCCGTCATAGATCAGCGTCGGATCCGCGGGATCAGTGGCCGCCATCGACGGCGCGGGCGGCGGCGTCGGCCACGCGACCCCGTACCTCTTTGAGCTTCGTGAACGACCCGCGCACTTTGGGATCGAACGCGCGATTGGTCAGCAACAAGACAAAAAGATCGCGGTCGGGATCGATCCACAGCGACGTGCCGGTCCAGCCAGTGTGCCCGTAGCTGTGTGGACCGAACAGCGTCCCCGCGCTCGAAGTCTCCTCACCCGTCGGCAGCGCTTCCCATCCCAACGTGCGCGCGCTGGCGCCGCGACGGGCCGGGACGGCGATCGCCGTGAACTGCTGGACTGTTTCCTTCCTAAGAAGCCGTGGCCGATCGGAAAGCACTCCATCATTCAACATGAATTGCGCAAAGCGGGCGACTCCCTGCGCCGTCGCGAACACACCGGCGTTGCCGGAAACACCGCCGAGCATCCACGCGCTGGGGTCGTTGACGACACCGGCGATGGGATGGCCGTGCCAGAGGTTCGTGGGCGCAATTCGCTTTTCCAAACGCTTGGGCGGGCGGAACAACAGCTGTTGGTTGAGGCCGAGCGGCGCGTAGATCGCGTGGGTGACAAACGCGTCGAGTGTCTGACCGGTCACGCGACGCACGATCTCTCCGAGCAAGATGGCATTGAGGTCGGAGTACACCATGCGCGTTCCCGGCGGCGCAACCGGCACGGCCGTGAGCACCATCATCAACGCCGCCACGCTGTCTCGCGCCTCGCGCAGCGGCAGCGTGGCGCGCAGCCCCGAGGTGTGCGTCAAGAGGTGCCGCACGGTGATGCCAGCGGTGCCGGGACTGTTGAACTCGGGGACATAGCGAACGACCGGCGAGTCGAGGACGACTTTTCCTTGCTCGACGAGCAACATCAGCGCCGGCGTCGTGGCCACCACCTTTGTCAATGACGCGAGATCCCACAGCGTGCTGTCGATGCTGACCGGGGCGCTCGTCGCCCGCCAAGTCAACCGGCCGTAGCCTTTCGCGAACAAGATCGTGTCGCGGCGTCCGATCACCAGCGCGGCGCCCGGAAACACGCCCTCTCGGATCGCGCTACGCACCGCGCTGTCAAATACCGTCGAGTCAATCGATGCGTGCGCCGGAACAGCGGTTTGCAGCAGCACCACCGGCAGGAGAGCTACGACCAAATGCCTGGGATCCGCCGGCTACAGGTGGGACAGCGCCCGTCGGCAGCGATGCGCTGCTGTTTGATGACGTATCCGTATCGTTCGATCAGCAGGTCACCGCAATCGGGGCAGTACGTGTGCTCCCAGCGGCCCACGCGGCCCGGCAGATTCCCCGCGTATACGAACCGCAAGCCCGCCCGCGCGCCGATCTCACACGCCTGCAGCAGCGTCGCCGCGGAGGTGTTGGCGGGGTCGGTCATCTTGTAGTCCTTATGGAACGCCGTGACATGCCAGGGGATCTCCGGCGAGACCGACGCGATCAACTCGGCGGCCTTCGTGAGCTGCGCCTCGTCGTCGTTGAAGCCCGGCACGATCAACGTCACGATCTCGAGCCAGAATCCCCGCTCGTGGACCATCCGAATGGCGTCCACCACGTGCTGCAGGACGCCGCCCAGCTCGCGATAGCGCTTATCGTCCATCGCCTTGAGGTCGATCTTGTAGCAATCGGTCCACGGTCTGATGTAATCGAGGACTTCGGACGTCGCGTTGCCATTGGATATGAAAGCGGTCTTCAGACCAGCCGGCCGCGCCGCCTTGAAGACGTCGACCGCCCACTCCGCCGTAATCAAGGGCTCGTTGTATGAGGAACCCACCATGCGCGCGCCCTGTTGCTGCGCCAGGGCGATCAGCGCGTCCGGCGTGAC
>QHTW01000242.1:0-636 GCA_003220955.1 Gemmatimonadota bacterium
ACGCGCTCGCGATCTGGCGCCTCGTGGAGCTGAAGAAAAGTGTCTATCGCCTGCCCGACGACGATCCCGAGCTCGTGCCGTGGAACGAACGCTTGAATGAGCTGGCCGGCGATGCCGCCCCCGAAGACCTCCTGCTCTCGGAGATCGAGGCGATGACGCCGGACGGCCAGATCCGCGATCCGCGCCAGCTGGAGCTGTTCGGCACGCTGCTCACCGAGCTGCAGGGCATGAAATACAAAGTCGGCGAGGGGGCGGCGAAGGGCGGCGAGCTGCACCGCGTCAGCACGGTGTCCGGCTCGACCTATGTCGGCACCTGGGAAGACATCGTCCGCCAGATGAAAGACGACGCGGTCGAATGGGCCGGCGGCTCGCTCGAGGAGTACATGGAGGCCAGCGCCAAGCGCTGGCGCAAGCAGACGGGCGTGGCGATCCCGGCGACGGATCCGGAGAGCTTTCTCCGGGCCGGCGCTGACGCCGGAGTTCTAAGAATCCTGCATTAGACGGTCTTCTTGAATCGGATCCCGATCGACAGGGGCCCGTCGCCCAACGCCATGAGGGTGACGGCCCCGGCGAGCAGCAGTGCCTCGAGCTCGAAGTTGGCGTGATGCGGGAGTTTGTCGGCCACGATCTTCACCG
>QHTW01000242.1:653-1163 GCA_003220955.1 Gemmatimonadota bacterium
TCCACATCCCGAGTAGCACGCACACCGCCCCGACAGTCTCGACCAGAATGACGACCAGGGTCACCAGCGCGGTGATCGAAAGCCGCGGGATGCCGCCGTGGATCCGATCGAGGCCGTGGAGCAAGAACACGCCGCCCACCGCCAGGCGCATGAAGAAAGCCGCATACGGCGTCAATGCGTTCACGAGGTCTCCGTTAAAACATGGACATCGCGAGGAACGACCGCAGATTGTCGTTCGTCACGCGCAGCCGGGCGGACAGGAGCCGCACGACGGACCACAGCACCCTGTAGGCGACGTCGCGATTGAAGTCGAGCAGCAGCTCGAAATCGGACCTCGAAATCGTGATGAGGGTACAGGCGGTGTTCGCGATCGCGTCGGTGGAGCGCTCGGAGCGGTCGAAAATCGACATTTCGCCGAAGCAGGCACCCGGCTTCAGCACCGCGAGTGCTTCTTCACCCGAGCCGGGGATCGTCCGCGAGATCCGGACTTCGCCGTCCGAAATCAGGAAT
>QHTW01000243.1 GCA_003220955.1 Gemmatimonadota bacterium
GACTTTCCGAACCGTTTTGCTCGCAGGCCTGGCGCTCGCGGGGGGGGCCGGGTGCGGCTCACGCACGGGCGGGAGCGCCCCGCGGGTGCCGATCAGTGTGGCACGAGCCGAGCGTCGCGCCCTCCCCTACGAGCTGCAAGCCACGGGGACGGTCGAGCCGATCCGCTCCGTCGACGTCACGCCGCAGGTGAACGGTACGATCCTGCACGTCAACTTCGGCGAGGGCGACGAAGTCGCCGCCGGCCAGATCCTGTTCGAGATCGATCCGCGTCCCTATCGCGCCGCGTTGCAGCAGGCTGAAGGCGCCCTACTCCGCGACCTCACGCAGGCCGAAAGTGCCGCGCGCGAGGCGGCGCGCTACAAAACTTTGGCGGCAACCAATACCGTCACGCAGGAAGACTACGAGGCGAAGCAGTCGGTGGCTGACGCGGCCGCGGCCGCAGTGCGTTCCGACTCGGCCACCGCATCCATCGCCCGGCTCAATCTCGAGTATGCGACGGTGCGCGCCCCGATCGGGGGCCGCACGGGCCGGCTGCTGCTCCATGAGGGCAACCTCGTGCGCGCCGGCAGCGACCCGCTCGTCTCGATCGTCGAGATGCGCCCCATCCTGGTGCGCTTCCCCGTTCCAGCAATCAGCCTTCCCGCCATCCGCCAGCGCGCCGGGCAAGAGCTCAAGGCGATCGCGATGCCGGCGCGCGATTCCGCGTCGACCGTTCAGGGCGTTCTTTCGTTCGTCGACAATCAGGTGGACACCTCAACGGGGACCGTGCTCCTCAAGGCCCGCTTCCAGAATCGCGATGGGAACCTCTGGCCCGGCGAGTTCGTCAGAATCACACTCGTCCTCGGCATGCAGAACGACGCGGTCGTCGTCCCGAGCCAGGCTGTGATGCAAGGCCAGCAAGGCACCTACGTATTCGTCGTGAATAACGACGGCACTGCCGCGACGCAGCCGGTGACTGTGGAGCGGACACTCGACAGTCTGAGCGTGGTCGCCGGCGTCCCGGCAGGCGCCCTGGTCGTCACCGACGGGCAGCTGCGTCTCACGCCGAACGCGAAGGTCGACATCCGCGGCGGTCCAACCACGGAGACCGCAGGCGGCGGGGGTGGGTCGGACGCGGGGAACCCGAAATGAGTTTTTCGGGACTGTTTATTCGTCGTCCCGTCGCGACGACGCTCGTGATGTTCGGCATCCTCATGTTCGGGCTGATGGCGTACCGGCTGCTGCCGGTGAGCGACCTCCCGAACGTCGATTTCCCCACGATCACTGTCGGGGCCGGCCTGCCGGGCGCGAGCCCACAGACGATGGCCGCCGCAGTGGCAACGCCGCTCGAGAAGCAGTTCTCGACGATCGCCGGCATCGACGCCATGACGTCATCGAGCACGTTGGGCAGCACGAACATCACGCTGACGTTCACCCTGTCGCGTGACATCGACGCCGCTGCCCAGGACGTGCAGGCGGCAATCTCCAAGACGCTCCGGCAGTTGCCGCCCGGCATGCAGCCGCCATCATACAACAAGTCGAATCCGGCGGACTCGCCGATCCTGTACCTCGCCCTGACGTCCGGCACTCTTCAACTGTCCGCGCTGGACGAGTACGCCGAAACGTTCCTCGCGCAGCGCCTGTCGACAGTCAGTGGCGTGGCGCAGGTCCAGGTGTTCGGCTCCGCGAAATACGCGGTGCGCATTCAAGTCGATCCCAAGGCGCTCGCAGCGCGCGGCATTGGGCTGGATGAAGTGACAGCGGCGGTGTCGGCCGGGAATCCCAATCTCCCGACCGGAACACTCTGGGGACCGCAGCGCGCATACACCGTATTGGCCGACGGCTCGATCTCGAGCGCGCCGGAGTTCCGGCAGCTGGCCGTCACCTACCAGAACGGCGCGCCGGTGCGTCTGCAGGACGTGGCACGCGTGCTCGACGATGTCCAAGACTCCCGCAACGCGAGCTGGTACGACGGCAAGCGCGCCGTCGTGCTCGCGATTCAACGGCAGCCCGGGACGAACACCGTGCAGGTCGCGGACGCGGTGAAGACGATGGTCGCGTCGCTCTCCGGACAGCTGCCAGCGTCGGTCGAAGTGAATACGCTCTACGACCGGTCCGTCTCGATTCACCAATCGGTGAACGACGTGCAGCTGACACTGCTCATCACGCTGTGCCTCGTCGTGATGGTGATCTTCCTTTTTCTCAAAAACCTCTCGGCGACGCTCATCCCGAGCTTGGCCCTGCCCTTTTCGATCATCGGCACGTTCACGGTGATGTACCTGATGAGCTACAGCCTCGACAACCTGTCGCTGATGGCCCTCACGCTCTCCGTCGGCTTCGTCGTGGACGATGCCATCGTGATGCTCGAGAACATCGTCCGCCATCTCGAGATGGGAAAACGGCCGATGCAGGCGGCACTCGACGGCGCGCGCGAGATCGGCTTCACGATCTTGTCGATGACGCTCTCGCTCACGGCGGTGTTCATCCCCGTCCTGCTGCTGGGCGGCATCATCGGCCGGCTGTTCCACGAATTCGCCGT
>QHTW01000100.1:0-8317 GCA_003220955.1 Gemmatimonadota bacterium
CGGCCAGGCTGTCAGCTTCGCGGGGGGCGACCGGTGGCAATCAGTGGATCTGCGCCGTGCGCTCAATGGGCTGCTGCCGCGCGAGATGTGGGTTCAGCAGGTGCATCTGATGAACCCGGGCTTTGATGCGCGCCGCAGCGCCATGGCGAGGCGGTATCGGTACCTGATCGGCACGGATGAAGCCGCATCGTCGCCGTTCCGCCGGCCCTACGAATGGGCGCTCAGCCAGGCGCTCGACGTCAACGCGTTGCAGGGCGCGGCGGCGGCACTCGTCGGCGAGCACAGTTTTCGCGGCCTGGCCGCGGCCGGTGCGAACACCACCCACTACCGATGCCGCGTGGCGGTCGCCCGCTGGGCGCCGCGTTCGGACGGGGCGGGGGTGGATTTCACGATCGAGGCCGACCGATTCCTGCACCGCATGGTGCGCTTCCTCGTGGGCGTGATGGTGGACATCGCCCTGGGGCGGCGGCCGCCGTCCGACCTCCCCCACTTGCTCGATGCGACGGACAATCAGGCGGCCGGCCCGCCCGCCCCACCCCAGGGGCTGTACCTGGAGGCCGTGCGGTATCCTCCTGACCTCTACGCCGAGGACTGAGCCATGAAGTTTTTCCTCGACACCGCCAGTCTCAAAGACATCAGCTGGGCCGCGCAGGCCGGCTTGATCGATGGCATTACCACCAATCCCTCGTTGCTCTCCAAGCAAGCCGGCGACCTCGATCCCCGCGACGTGCTGAAAGAGATCTGCTCGCTCGTCGACGGTCCGGTGTCGGCCGAAGTCGTGACGGTGGACGCCGAGGGGATGGTCAAAGAAGGCACGGAGCTTGCGAAAATCGCCGAGAACATCGTGGTCAAGATTCCGATGATCGAGGCGGGCATGATCGCGGTACGCCGGCTCGCGGCCGCCGGGATTCGCACGAACGTGACACTGTGCTTCTCGAGCGTGCAGTGCCTGATCGCGGCGAAGGCGGGTGCTTCGTACGTGAGCCCGTTCATCGGCCGCCTGGATGATGTGGGGCAGGAAGGGATGGACGTCATCCGCGAAGCCCGCACCATCTTCGACAACTACAACATCGAGACCGAAATTCTCGCCGCGTCGATCCGCCATCCCCGCCACGTCGTGGAAGCGGCGATGATCGGCGCCGACGTCGCGACGTTGCCGCCCGATGTCCTGAAGAGGCTGCTGCTGCATCCGCTCACCGACCGCGGCCTCGATCAGTTCCTCGCCGATTGGAACAAACTGGTCGCGCGGGCCAAGGCAGCGGTTTGAGCTGGGTCTCGCCGCTCTCCGCGCGCTACGCCTCTCCCGCGATGCAGGCGCTGTGGGGCGAGCGCCGCCGCATCGGTTTGTGGCGCCGGCTCTGGCTCGCACTGATGGAAGCCGAGAAGGACCTTGGCCTCGCGATCCCCGAGGCCGCGGTGACACAGCTGCGTGCGCACCTCGACGACGTGGATCTCGAGAAAGCCGCCGAATACGAGCGCCGGTTACGGCACGATGTGATGGCGCACATTCACCAGCTCGGCGACCAGGCTCCCGTCGCCCGTCCCTTCATTCATCTCGGCGCCACGAGCGCGTTCGTGACCGACAATGCCGACCTCGTGTTGATGCGCGAGGCGATGCAGCTCCTCCTGGGGCGGATCGGCGCGTTGCTCGTGGCGATGGGGAAGGTGGCTCGGCGCCATCGCGCACTTCCCTGCCTTGCCTATACGCATTTCCAGGCGGCGCAGCTCACCACCGTGGGCAAGCGCATGACGCTGTGGATGCAGGATTTCGCGCTGGACGCCGAGGAGTTGCTGAACCGGATCGCGACGCTGCGCTTCCGCGGCGTGAAGGGGACGACGGGCACCCAGGCAAGCTTCCTTGAGCTGTTCGACGGTGATCACGCGAAGGTTGCCGAGCTCGACGCTCGCGTCTCGCGCACGCTGGGATTCGATCGTGTGCTTGCCATCACCGGGCAGACCTACACCCGCAAGCTGGACGGGCAGGTGCTCGCCGTGCTGTCCGGCATCGCGCAATCGGCCGCGAAGTTCGCGACCGACCTGCGGCTGTTGCAGCACGAGGGCGAGTTGCTCGAGCCGTTCGAGAGCGAGCAGGTCGGCTCGTCCGCTATGCCGTATAAGCGCAACCCGATGCGCGCCGAGCGGATCACGAGCCTGGCGAGGTTCGTGATCGAGCTCGAGGGCAACGCGTGGCATACCGCGGCGGCGCAGTGGCTTGAACGAACGCTCGATGACAGCGCGAATCGCCGCCTGGTGATTCCGGAAGCCTTCCTCGCCGCCGACGCGATTCTCGTCCTGGCCATCAACGTCGCGGCCGGCCTCGAGGTGCGCGAGGAGACGATCAGCCAGCACGTCACGGCGGCAATGCCGTACCTGGCGACTGAACGGCTCCTGATGCGGGGCGTGAAGGCGGGCGGAGACCGCCAGCAGCTGCACGAGGTGATCCGCACGCAGAGTCTCCAGGGGTCGCAGGGGCTGCTCGACCGGCTGGCCCGGACACCCGAGTTCAAGCGGCTGGGCGTTCGCGCGACGGCGGAAGAGCTAGATCCCGCAGCCTACGTCGGCCGCGCGCCCCAGCAGGTCGATGAGTTTCTCGATCGCGTGCTGCCAGACTTGATGCGTTTCATTCACACCGCTGCCCCCGCGGCTGCCGCGGCGGAGGTTCAGGTATGACCGGAGTGCTGGTGCAGAGCAAACTGCCGCTGCCGCTCCTGCGTCGCGGCAAGGTACGCGAGGTCTACGAGGTGGACGACACCACGCTGCTGCTCGTGGCGAGCGATCGCGTGAGCGCCTTCGATGTCGTGATGCGGGACGCGGTGCCCCACAAGGGTGCGGTGTTGACCCAGCTGAGCGCCTTCTGGTTCGAGCGGCTGAAGGCCGTGATGCCGCACCACCTGCTTACTGCCGAGGTCGACGAGATCGTCGCTCGTGTTCCCACGCTCGCTCCGCACCGGGAGGAGTTACATGGGCGCGCGATGCTGACGCGCCGGGCCACCACCGTGCCGTTCGAATGCGTCGTGCGCGGGTACATCTCCGGCTCCGCCTGGGCCGAGTACAAGCAAGCCGGTACCCTCGCGGGTGAACCGATGCCCAAGGGGCTCGTCGAAAGCGCGCAGCTCGATCCTCCGATCTTCTCGCCGGCCACCAAGGCCGAACAGGGACACGACGAGAACGTCACCTTTGACCACGTCGTGCGTGGCGTCGGCCGGCTCCCGGCCGAACGGTTACGCCGCGCCAGCCTCGCGCTGTACGAGGCAGGCCGTGATTATGCCGCGCAGCGCGGCATCATCATCGCTGATACGAAATTCGAATTCGGGACCACACCCGACGGCGAATTGATCGTCATCGATGAAATCCTGACTCCCGACTCATCGCGCTTCTGGCCGGCCGACCGGTATCAACCGGGCAAGAGCCAACCGAGCTTCGACAAGCAGCCGTTGCGCGATTATCTGGCCGACCTCAAGAAGCAGGGCAAATGGAACGGCGAAGCCCCACCGCCGCCGCTCCCAGCCGAGGTCGTCCAGGCGACGAGTGAACGGTATCGGGACGCGTACGCCCGAATCACCGGAACCGATCTGGAGTGAGGATCGCGCCCGAGGGATGGCCATTCATCGCAGCGGCGTGGATCCTGGCCCTGGTCGCCGCGTGGCTCTGGTGGCCGCTCGGCATATTGCTGGGGATCGTGGCGGTCTGGGTCGTTGCCTTCTTCCGCGATCCGATTCGGGGGGGGCCGCGCGGTCAGCGGTACGTCCTAGCCGCGGCCGAGGGGCATGTGGTGCAAGTGATCGAGACCGATGAGCCGCTCTACGTGAAAGAACGCGTCGTGCGCGTTTCGATCTTTCTGTCGGTCTTCGACGTGCACGTCAATCGGTATCCCGTCGACGGCACCGTCGAGCTGGTCCACTACAACAAAGGAAAGTTTCTGCACGCTGGTCACGAAAAGGCGAGTCTCGACAACGAGCAGTCCTCGGTTGGGTTGCAGGGCCCGCGGGGGCGCGTGCTGGTGCGCCAGATCGCGGGGCTGATCGCGCGGCGCATCGTGACCGACTCGAGGCCGGGCGATCGTGTGACCCAAGGCGACCGCTTGGGACTGATCCGGTTCGGCTCGCGCACCGACGTCTTCCTTCCCCTCTCGGCGCGACCGATCGTCAAAGTCAAACCTGGCGACCGCGTCCGGGTGGGCGGCACCGTCCTGGCGGAGTACGCGTGAGACCACCGCCACTGCCGCTGCGCCGCGTCGTGATCGTGGTGCCGAGCCTCTTCACGCTGTTCAACCTGTTCTTCGGCATCTGGGCGATGGTGCTCGCCACGCGCGGCGAGTTTTACCGCGCCGGGTGGTTCATTGTCTTCGCCGGCATTCTCGATACCCTGGATGGCCGGGTGGCGCGCATCTCGGGCACGGGGACGCGGTTCGGCGCCGAGCTCGACAGCCTGGTCGACATTGTGAGCTTCGGCGTCGCCCCCGCTTTCCTTATGTATCAGGTCGAGTTTGCGGCCGGCAGCGCGGGAGGAGGGACCGGCGGCGCGTCCTGGATCTTCTGCTACTTCTACGTGATGGCTGCGGCAATCCGGCTGGCCCGGTTCAACGTGACCCAGGCAGGTCGCCCCAAGACGTACTTCATCGGGTTGCCCTCGCCGGCGGCGGGGATGACGCTGGCAACCTATTTCCCGTTTACGCAAACCACGCTCTACGCGTCCTTGCACACCCTCCCGTGGCATCTGGTGCTCACGTTCCTGATGATCGCCTTGACCATCTTGATGGTGAGCAACGTCCACTATCCGACGCTGCCCCGGGCCGGCTTCCGCACCGCCAGCGGACTATTGGGGCTCACGCTCATTGTTGTTATCCTGGTGTTCGGGATCTGGAAGCACGACGCGTTCCTGTTCCCGCTGGGCATCACCTACATGATCTACGGCGTGAGCCGGGCCATTCTGCTCGGCTTTTTCAAGGCCCCCGCCGAAGATGAGGAGGCAGAAATCGCAGGTCCGATCGTCATCGACGAGACTGAGCAGAACTTCCGCGGACCGAGGCGTCCGGGAACGGGCACCGGCGCGGGAGGGGTGGCATGAGCGCAGGAGCTTACACGGTCGAGATCCGCGTGATGCCGCGCGCCTCGCTCCTCGACCCGCAGGGCCAGGCCGTCCACCACGCGCTCCAGGCGCTCGGCTTCGGCGACGTTGCCGGGGTTCGCGCCGGCAAGCACCTGGTGGTGCAGGTGCAGGCGGCCACGCGTGAGGAAGCGGCCGCCAAGGCCCGCAGCATGTGCGACCGGCTCCTCGCCAACCCCGTGACCGAGGATTACGAATGCAGCGTGTCGCCGTAGTCGTCTTCCCCGGTTCGAACTGCGACGCGGACACGCTCGACGCGGCTCGCGCGGCGGGATCGGATGCCTACTACGTCTGGCACAAGGACACCGATTTGCAACGGGCGGACGCGGTGATCCTGCCGGGGGGCTTCAGCTACGGCGATTATCTTCGATCTGGTGCGATCGCGCGCTTTTCACCGGTGCTGCGCGCGGTGACGGCGCACGCGCGCGCCGGCGGCGCGGTGCTCGGGATCTGCAACGGCTTCCAGATTCTGTGCGAGGCGGGCCTGCTGCCCGGCGCGTTGATGCGCAATGCGCGCCTCAAGTTTCTATCGCGGCCGGTGCGGCTGCGCGTCGAGGCAACCGACACGCCGTTTACCGCGAGCTACGAGCGCGGCGAGGAGCTGACGCTGCCCATCGCGCACGGCGACGGCCGCTACGTCGCCGATTCGCAGACGGCGGCCGAGCTCGAAGCCAATGGCCAGGTGGTCTTGCGGTATGTCACGGAGAATCCGAACGGGTCGCTGCACGATATCGCCGGTGTCTGCAACGCCGGTCGCAACGTGGTTGGGATCATGCCGCATCCGGAGCGCCGCAACGCGCAGGTCCTAGGCGGTCAGGATGGCGCCCGCGTCTTCCTCTCTCTGGAGGCTCGTAATGCGACGCAGCACGTTGGCGATTTGCGCGCTGTTGACGGTCGCCATCTTAGGGTGTGATCAGGTCAACACCCAGGTCAACACCGCGAAGGCGAAGCTGAAGCTGGCGTGGGACAAGCTCCGGGGTCGCTCGACCGCGCCGGCGCCGCCACCGCCGCCGGTTCGCCCGGCGACTGATACCGCAGCGACACGGGTGGCAGCGGTGGAGCGGCAGCAGGCGGCGTCGCAGCGTCCGCGTCCCCCGGCGGCGCCACAGGGCCATGCGCTGACGCGCGACGTGCCCTATGTGTCGGACGACACTGGAACAATCAATCCCGGCATGGCCGAACGCGAGATCTATGAGTTGTGGGCCGCGCCGGCCGCGGTGCGGCGTGTGGGCCAATACACGTATCTGTTCTTCCGCAATGGGTGCGAATACACCTGCGGGACGATGGACGTGGTGACGCTGCAGAACGGCCACGTCGTCGATGCCATCCTGCGCTGGGACGGTCACCGCTACTCCGGCGAATCGTCGTCACCTCCCGGTCGCGTTCCAATCGCCAATCCGGGCGGGGACACCTTGCACATAGCCCCTCCTCCTGCGCCGCCGCCAGCACCGGCAAGTCATGACGCACAATAAGAACGAGGACGAATACTTCGCGCGCCGCGACGCCGAGCTGCTGCGACAGCAACGTGCGGCGGCGCAGCAGGCGGCGGCCGAGAGCGAGCGGAAGAAGCATCACATGAAGTGTCCCAAATGCGGCTACGACCTCATCACCCACGATTGGGACGGCATCCAGATCGACCAGTGCACGCATTGTCACGGCGTCTGGTTCGACGCCGGCGAGGCTGAAGCATTGATGAAGACGTCGGCGCCGAACATCCTGGCGCGTGTCTTCCGCGCGGTCGCGAAGGGCGTGACCCGGAAGTGACCGATCCGCAGATCACCCCGGAGCTGGTGCAGGAACACAATCTCACATCCGAAGAATACGCGCGCATCGTCGCGATGCTGGGGCGGAGGCCCACGTTCCCGGAGCTCGGCATCTTCTCCGCGTTGTGGAGCGAGCACTGCTCCTACAAGCATTCTCGGCCGATTCTCAAAACGTTTCCCACCACAGGCCGCCAGGTGGTGCAAGGACCGGGCGAAAATGCCGGCGTGTTGCGGCTGCCGGGCGGCTGGGCGGTCGCGTTCAAGATCGAATCCCATAACCACCCGTCCGCGGTGGAGCCCTACCAGGGCGCCGCCACCGGCGCGGGCGGCATTCTGCGGGATGTATTCACGATGGGCGCGCGTCCCGTCGCGCTGCTGAACAGCCTGCGGTTCGGACCGCTCGACGATGGGCGCAACCGCTATCTGTTCGCCGGCGTCGTGCGTGGCATCGGTGACTACGGCAATTGCGTCGGCGTGCCGACGCTGGGCGGCGAAGTCGACTTCGCGCCGGGCTACGCGGGCAATCCGTTGGTCAACGCGATGTGCGTCGGCGTCTTGAAGGAGAAGGACCTGATCAAGGCCGCCGCGCATGGCGTCGGCAATGTGCTCCTCGCCGTGGGATCGCGTACGGGACGCGATGGCATCCACGGTGCGTCGTTTGCCTCCGAGGAGCTGACGCACGAGAGCGAACAGCGGCGCCCGCAGGTGCAGGTCGGCGATCCGTTCACGGAAAAGCTGCTCCTGGAAGCCAGCCTCGAGTTGATCGCATCGGGGCATATCGTGGCCATTCAAGACATGGGCGCGGCCGGGCTCACATCGTCGTCGGCCGAGATGGCGGCGCGCGGCGGCGTCGGGGTGGAAATCGATCTCTCCAAAGTGCCGACCCGCGAGCCCGGCATGACGCCCTACGAGATTCTGCTGTCGGAGTCGCAGGAACGGATGCTCGTTGTGGCGAAGGCCGATCGCGTGAAGGAAGTCCGGGCGATCGCGGCCAAATGGGATCTCGACGCGACGCCGATCGGCAAGGTCACGGACGACGGGATGTATCGCTGCACCTGGCAGGGGAAAGTGGTCGTCGAGATTCCGGGACGTCAGCTCGTCGAGGACTGCCCAGTCTATTATCCAGAAGCGAAAGAAGATCCGGCCGTCGCGAAGCTACGCGCATCCACGCCGCACGCCGCACGCAGTTACGCGCCTTCAGACGCCTTACTCGCGCTTTTGGATTCTGCGTCAGTTGCCAGCAAGAAGTGGGTCTTCGAACAGTACGACTCCACTGTCCAGGCCAGCACCGTGATTCCGCCCGGCGGCGACGCCGGCGTGTTGCGTGTTCGGCACGAAGATTTTGGAATCGCCGTGAAGACCGACTGCAACAGTCGCTACGTACGCCTCGATCCGTATGAAGGCGGCAAGGCGACGGTCGCCGAGGCGGCACGCAATGTCGCCTGCAC
>QHTW01000100.1:8453-20052 GCA_003220955.1 Gemmatimonadota bacterium
GAGCCCGACGGGCGCTGTCGATCCGACACCGGTGGTGGGGATGATCGGACTGCTCACGCGGGCCGATCGCGCCGTGCCGAGTCACGCGCGATCCCCCGGCGACGCCGTGTTCGTGTTCGGTGACACGCGGGCCGAGCTGGGCGGCTCGGCGTACTGGGAAGTCTGTGCCGATTTCGTCGGCGGTCAGCCGCCGCGCGTGAATCTCGAGGACGAGAAGCGACTCGTCGACCTCCTCGTGACGGGAGCCGAGCGCAGCCTGTTTCGATCGGCGCACGACTGCTCTCACGGCGGATTAGGCGTCGCGTTGGCGGAAGTCGCGATGGGTGGTCCGTATCAAGAACTCGGATTCGGCCTCGACGTCGATTTGACCGCGTACAGCGCACCGCTCACCGCGCACCAGGTGTTGTTCAGCGAATCCCATGGGCGCGCCGTGATCACCTGTTCGCCGGAGCGTGCGGCGGCGATCCAAGCGCTGGCCGGTGAGCTTGGTATCCCGGTCCTGCGGGCGGGTACGGTAGGTCCCGTGAACGGCGGCTTCCGCGTCACGCTGCGAGACGGACAGATCGAGGAGCCTGTCGCCCGGCTCAGAGACGTATATTTCAGCGCCATTCCTCGACGCATGGGAGACTGATCGGCGCATGTGCGGCATCATCGGCGTAGCGGGCGTCTCCGACGCATCGCGCATCACGTATCTGGGGCTCTACAGCCTGCAGCATCGCGGTCAGGAGTCAGCTGGCATGGTCGCCGTGGATGGCGCAGGCGTGGCGCGCTCACACCGCGGCATGGGACTCGTGTCCGATGTCTTCGGCGAGAGCGTGCTCGCGGGGCTCCCCGGTGACGTGGCGATCGGTCACACGCGCTACTCGACTGCCGGCTCGTCGGTGCTCGCCAACGCGCAGCCGATCCTCGCGGGCTACCGCGAAGGGCCGCTCGCGCTTGCGCACAACGGCAACCTCACCAACGCCGACGCGCTGCGCTCCGACCTCGTGGCCAAGGGGTCGATCTTCCAGACGTCATCGGACAGCGAAGTTCTGATTCACCTGATTGCGCGCTCCGAAGCCCGCGAGCCAGAGGATCAGCTGCTCGATGCCCTGGAGCGCGTCGAGGGCGCGTATTCGCTGGTCGTGACGATCGGGCGCACCCTCTACGCGATCGTCGATCCGCGCGGCTTCCGCCCGCTCTGGCTCGGCAAGCTCGGCACAGGCTACGTCATCGCGTCGGAGACCTGCGCGCTCGATCTCATCGGTGCGACAACCATCCGCGAGCTCGAGCCGGGCGAGTTCCTGCGAATTCGGATCCCCTCCGGAGATCGATCGCCTGCCCGCGTTGCCGCCGAAGCCACACCAGCGCTGCATCTTCGAGCTGGTGTACTTCTCGCGGCCCGACAGCACGATCTTCGGACGCTCAGTCGACCGCGTGCGGCGCGCGCTCGGTCGCGAGCTGGCGCGCGAGCACCCCGCCGAGGGCGCCGATTGCGTCTTCTCCGTGCCGGACTCGTCCAATGCGATGGCGCTCGGATTTGCCGAGCGATCCGGGCTGAAGCTCGAGCACGCGCTGATTCGCAACCACTACGTCGGCCGCACGTTCATCAATCCCACGCAGGCCGCGCGCAACGCGAAGGTGAAGATCAAGTTCAATCCGGTGCGCGAGGTGCTGCAGGGTAAGAAGGTCGTCGTGGTGGACGACTCGCTCGTCCGCGGTACGACGAGCCGTGAGCTGGTCCAGATGATCCGTCAGGCGGGTGCCAAGGAAGTGCATTTCCGTGTCGCCTCGGCGCCCATCACCGGCCCCTGCTACTACGGTATCGACACGCCGACCAAATCAGAGCTGATCGCGTCGAGCCACACACTGGAAGAGATCCGGCAGCACCTCGGGGTGGAGACGCTGGGCTATCTGTCGCTGGATGGGATGTTGCGGGCCGCCGGTGGGGACACGGCGCAGTTCTGCCACGCGTGCTTCTCTGGCGCGTATCCGACGGAGATCCCGGACGACAGCAAGAAGGTCCGCCAGGCCGCGCCGTTACAGGTGACTATGGCCGTGTAGCGGCAACGCCTCCAGTATTACGGTATGTCTGTCGAACGCTACGTCTACTTCTTCGGCAACGGCCGCGCCGATGGCTCCGCCGCGATGCGCGACATCCTGGGCGGCAAAGGCGCCGGCCTCGCCGAAATGGCCAACCTGGGCTTGCCCGTCCCTCCCGGGTTCACGATCTCCGCCAGGCTGTGCATCGCGTACGTCGAGCAAGGCACGTTTCCTCCCGCGCTGCGCGCCGAAGTCGATCGCCACCTGAAGCATCTCGAGCGGATCACGAAGAAGGGATTCGGGGACCCGAAGAACCCGCTCCTCGTCTCGGTGCGCTCGGGCGCCGCGGTCTCGATGCCCGGCATGATGGAAACGATCTTGAACCTCGGCCTCAACGATCGAACGGTCGAAGGCCTGATCGCCGGCTCCAAGAACCCGCGCTTCGCCTACGACTCCTATCGCCGCTTCGTCCAGATGTACGGCGACGTGGTGTTCGATCTGGGCAAGGAGCCGTTTGAGGACGAGCTCGCCAAGGCCAAAGCGCGGCGCAAGGTCAAACGCGATATCGACCTGCCGGCCGACGACCTGCACGACCTGGTGCACGACTTCAAGACAATCGTGAAGAAGAAGACCGGGCACCCCTTCCCGGACGATCCGCAGGAGCAGCTGTGGGGCGCGATCGAGGCCGTCTTCAAGAGCTGGAACACCCGCCGCGCCAAAGACTATCGCCAGGTGCACGGCATTCCCGACAGTCTGGGGACGGCGGTCAACATCGTCGCCATGGTCTATGGCAACATGGGCGACGACTGCGGCACGGGTGTCGCGTTCACGCGCGACTGCCGCACGGGCGAGAATGTGCTGAATGGTGACGTGCTCACCAACGCGCAGGGCGAGGACGTGGTCTCGGGCGCGCGCACGCCGGAGCCGATCGAGAAGATGAACCGGGGTAAGCTCGCCAAGGTCTACCGCGAGCTCGAGCGCCTGGCGACGAAGCTCGAAAAGCACTTCAAGGACGTACAGGATGTGGAGTTCACGTTCGAGCACGGTCAGCTCTACATGCTGCAGACTCGGCGCGCGCAACGGACCGGCATGGCGGCCGTGCGCAGCGCGGTCGAGATGGTGGAAGAAGGACTGATCACCGAGGAGGAGGCGCTCCAACGCGTTCCGCCGCAGGACCTCGATCAATTGTTTCACCCGATGGTGGACCCGCGGGCGAGCGTGACGGTGCTCGCGAAGGGCCTGCCGGCTTCCCCCGGTGCCGCCACGGGCGAAGTGGTGTTCGATGCCGATGAAGCCGAGGCGATGAAAAAGAAGGGCCACGACGTGATTCTCGTGCGGCCCGAGACGTCACCCGAAGACTTCCACGGGATCGTGGCAGCGCGCGCCATCCTCACCGCTCGCGGCGGGATGACGAGCCATGCGGCGGTCGTCGCGCGCGGGATGGGCAAGACGTGCGTCGTGGGCGCGAAAGAGCTGGACGTCGATCCCACCGCCGGCCGGTTCCGCGTAAACGGACGCGCCGTCAAGCGCGGCCAGGTGATCACGGTCGACGGCACGACCGGTCGAGTGATCCTCGGCGCCGCCAAGCTCGTCACACCGAAGGTCGGCAAGGAATTCGACCAGCTGATGGGGTGGGCGGATGCGCGGCGCCGGCTGCGCGTCCGGGCGAATGCCGACATCCCGGCGGATGCGCGCCGGGCGCGCGAGTTCGGCGCCGAAGGGATCGGCCTCTGTCGCACCGAGCACATGTTCTTCGAGGGCGACCGCATCACGTTGATGCGGGAGATGATCGTGGCGGCCGATGAAGCAGGCCGCCGCAAGGCCCTGGCGAAGCTGCTTCCGATTCAGCGCCGCGACTTCGAAGGGCTGTTCGAAGTCATGGACGGACTACCGGTCACGATCCGGCTGCTCGATCCGCCGCTGCACGAGTTCCTGCCGCACACCCACGCCGAAATTGCCGCGCTGGCCAAGCATGCCAAGGTGCCGGCCGCGCAGCTCGAACGATTGATTCATTCGCTGGTCGAAGCGAACCCGATGCTCGGTCATCGGGGCTGCCGGCTGGGGATCACGTATCCCGAGATCACCGAAATGCAGGCGCGCGCGATCTTCGAGGCGGCGGGCCACGTGGCCGGCAAAGGCAAGAAGGTCACCGTCGAGATCATGATTCCCCTCGTCGCGGACGTGCGCGAGCTGCTGAATCAGACCGCAATCATTCGGCGGGTCGCGCAAGAGGTGTTCCATCGCGAAGGGCGAGCCGTCCCGTATCTCGTCGGCACGATGATCGAGCTGCCGCGTGCCGCGGTAACCGCGGACGAGATTGCTAAGGAGGCCGAGTTTTTCTCGTTCGGGACGAACGATCTCACGCAGACGACGTTCGGGCTCTCACGCGACGACGCGGGCCGCTTCCTGCCCTTTTATGTGGAGCACGGGCTCCTGTCCGACGATCCATTCCAGGTGCTCGATCAGGCCGGCGTCGGCAAGCTCGTCGAGATGGCGGTGAAACTCGGCCGCGGCACGCGGCGCGATCTCAAGATCGGGATTTGTGGCGAGCACGGCGGGGAGCCGAGCTCGGTGAAGTACTGTCACCGGGTCGGGATGAACTACGTGTCCTGCTCACCCTTCCGGGTTCCGATCGCCCGCCTCGCCGCGGCCCAGGCAGCCCTCGAGGAGGCGGGCGTCGTCAGTCGGACGAAGGCCACCGTCTGACTAGCGGTTGAAAATTGCGGCGAGTCCCCCCGCGATCAGCAGTCCAATCACAAAAGTGATCACCGCGACCATGTAGCCGCTGCTTTTCGACATCCGTTGCGTGGTCGAGACGCCGATGGCCGTCAGCACCAGACCCCAGAGGCTGAACGGGTTGATCGCTTTTAGTATCGCCCCGACAAACCCCTTGGCGCCGGGGGAGAGCAGATCCAGTCCCAGCGCCGGCTGCATGTCCTGTGGCGACGTGAGCCCGCTGCTCCCCTGCAGATGCAGGACCAGGGTCCCAATGATGCTCAGCAGGATCGCCGACGGCACGGCCGAGTAGGCCGCGACGCTGAGCATCGTGGTGAACTTGGCTTCCCCGCCGCCGAGGACCGAGGCGAGCATCCAGAGAATGAGTCCGGTCACCACGAAGATGATCCCGAGCACGATCACCAGGCCCAGCAACCCGAAGATGGCGAGCAGCGCGTTGCCGGGTAGGGGGCGAGACTGCGCTCCGGCCTGCGCAGCCATCTGTGCCGCGATGGCGACCTTGAGGTACGGCAGGTTGACGAAAAACAGCACGCATTGCACCGCGATGATCGTGAGGAACGGCGCGAAGAAGTTCGGTTGTGCGCGCACGCGCCCGAAGACCGCGCTGGGCTCGAACAGCACTTTGACCACGTCAACGAAGGCGTTGCCCTCGCTCTCCTGCCCTACGGTGGGTGGCTGAATTCCTGCGCCCATGCGGCCTCCGGTGAGGGTCGGCGCAGAATATAGACCGCGAAACGAGAAGGGGATACCTGTGGGGCCTTCCCAGCACTCCGAAGGCGTTGTAGGGTAGAAGGAACGGACCCGTGCTCCCTTCTCTCGCGATGACGGTCGGACTGCTAGTACAGGCAGCGGGCACTTCGCACGCCGCCCGCGCCACCGCCCCTGACCCGGTGCGCGTCTGGCGCCAGCCAGGGCACCTCCTGCTTCTGCACGTCGACGCGATCGGTCGCATCCAAGTACTCTTCCCCGCGGGTCCTGACGACGACAGCGGTCTGTTGTCGAACGACACGCTCGTCGCGATCCCACTGCCACCGACCGCTGAAGGGAACCCCGCGACCTTCGTCTCAGTGCGGTCGCGCTGGCCGTTCGAGTTCGCGGCGCTGCGCGCGGGTTCGGCGTGGAATTACTACGGTGCTTTGCTCCTGCAGCCGACGGCCGGCGACCCCCTCGGCGCGTTGCTCGACATCGCCGATCGCGTCACGGACGGGCGTCCGTACGATTACGGCGAGGTCACCTATTCGCGGGCGGGTGCCGTGGTGGCGCGCGGGCCGGTCGTCCCGCCGCAGGTCTGTCTGAGCTGCGTGCGCCGGGCCCCACCTCCAGTCGCTGTTGCCGCGGCGGCCACGAATGCCGTCGATTGCTCGAACGCTTCGCTGACGAATTCGTTCTGCGGTGTGAATAGCGGCAGCGTCTCGATCACGAGCGCACCAGCTCCGCAGATGGCGTATCAGCCCCCGCGTGCGCCCGCGACGGTCTACCTTCCTTACTACATCCCATTCGTGGTGCACGGCGCGCGGTCGAGATTCGAGCGCCCCATGCCTCCTCCTCCCGCTCCTCAGCCATCCGCGGCGGCCGCGTTCCCGATCGCCCCCCGCCTGGTCGTGCCTTCCAGGGGTGAGCTGGGGACGTTTACCGGCCGGCGTCACTAAGCAAACAAACGTCGATGGAGCAGCTTCGTCTGCTGACGTTTGGCGGCGTGAACCTTCTCGTAGGCGATTCCACGATGACCGGAGCGGCGACCGGACGCCGTCGCCTGGCCCTCCTCGTGCTCCTTGCCGTCGCGCGTGACCGGGGGCTGAACCGCGAAAAAGTCCAAGCCTATCTCTGGCCCGAGAGCGACGCCGAGCAGGCGCGTCACGGGTTGAATCAGATGGTCTATTTCCAGCGACGTCACCTCGACAGCGAAAACCTGTTTCTCGGCAAGAAGACCCTTCGTCTGAATCGCGCCATGCTGACGAGCGATGTGTGGGATTTTGAGGACGCCCTTGACGCAGGCGCCCACGAGGTGGCGGTGCGGTTGTACGCCGGCCCGTTTCTCGACGGCTTTTTTCTGCGGGAAGCGCCCGGGTTCGAGCGGTGGGTTGACGACCAGCGCAGGCGCCTTGCGGAACGATGCGCTCAGGCCTTTGGCTTGCTCGCGGCGGCTGCTGCGACACAGCAGCAGGCGGTGGAGTGGTGGCGCCGCGCCGTCGACTTGAATCCCTACCATACGGACACGGTGCTGCGCCTGGCCAATGCGTGGGTGGCGATCGGTGATCGGGCGGCTGCGGTTCGATGCGCCCAGCAGCATGCGGAACTGCTGCGGAGCGAGCTCGGTCTTGCTCCGGACCCCAATGTGGTGAGCATGATCGAGCAGCTGCGGGGCGGCTCTGCCCCTGGGTGACGAGTCTCCAGAGACGGGGCCCGTAGTCTCGTAGCGCGGGCCCCGGTCGCGGATTGGCACCTCACTTGCGACATCCACCAATGCAATTGCTTACGCTGAGGCTCTCAACCCTTCTCTCATTGCCGGACGTCACTGTCAACCTCAACACCAGGTCTCCGTCAGGATACGTGACGAGGAGGGATAACTCTCGTCCAGTACTTGTGGTGATCTGTCCCCCCTGGCGCGTTACCTCCCACAGGTACTGGTATTGGCCGGATCCCCCGAAGGCGAATGCCTCCCAGCTGAAGGACCCGTTTGCATCGATCTGGGACGGACCGGCGATCTGAAACGAGAGAGACTGCGCTGCGGGCGGTGGCGGCGCTGGCTGGACCGGTGCGACCGCGGACTGACAGCCGACCAGCAGTACGGCGCTCGTGATGGAGGCGCTGAGCGCGAAAAGCGGAACGTGACGCATAAAAGATCCTTTCGGTGAGTGGACTCGATTCGAAAGACACGATACGAAGCGGTGGTCAGTCCGCGGTCACGCGAAAGTCATCTGGAGGGAGGAATGAAAAACGGGACACGTTGGGCGTGTCCCGTTTCCGGTGATTAGTGGAGGCGCGGGGAATTGAACCCCGGTCCGAGCATGTCTCCGATACCGCTCCTACGTGCGTAGACCTGGCTTTGTGGTCTCACCGCCTCGGCGCCTGGTCAGCCATGGCAGTAACAAGCCTCTGGAAGCTCTTGCGGCAGCCGTTGAGGCCCCAGCTGCCGCCAGCCCGACTTTGCGATACGTGAGCGCCGCCTCAGGCGGGCTGCCACTCACGCAGGTGCGTGAAGCCGAAGCTTACGCAGCCAGAGCCAGTTCAGAGTTGGCTTGTGTATAGTCCCAGTTGATTTACCAGGTGACTGAGAACCTGGGCACGCAACAGTACCCTCGCCAAACCCGTCGAAGCCTGTCGCCCCCGCGGGGAAGGAAACTAGTGACCCGAACCCGCCTTTTCAACTCGATTCCGGCCTAATTCCTTCGCGCGGTACAATGCCGCATCCGCCGCTGACGTGAGATTCAGGAGATCACCGATCGGCTGCGGATAAGACGCAAGGCCGCACGACGTCGTGAGCGGGTAGCTCGAGCCGCTCCACACCAACGGCTTCTCCGCGATCGAGCGCCGAATGCGCTCCGCCACTTCCAGACCTTCTCGGGCTGCAGTGCGCGTCAACCAGACTGCGAATTCTTCTCCGCCGACCCGCGCCACCATATCGCCGTCACGAACCGCGATCTCGAGCAGGCGCGCGACGTGCGTCAACGCCGCGTCGCCGGCCGGGTGACCGAGTGTGTCATTGAGCCGCTTGAAATGATCGAGGTCGATGTAGATCAGCGTCGCGGGTTCAGACGACTTCGGCCCATACGCCGTCAATGCCCGCTCGAACTCACGTCGATTGCGCAGCCCCGTCAGCGGATCGACGACCGCGCGACGCTCGGCATCGTGCACGGCGCGGGCTGCCGCGAGCCGGGGGCCGAGATCGCTGAGCAACGGGCCGAGGTCGTCGAGCAGCGGCGCATCCGGGTCGAGCGGGGCGCCGAGGAGCACCAACGCGCCCACGACGAGCGAGCCATCCATGAGCGGATAGGCGGTACCCGCCCTCTCGCTGCGACGACGCTCCGGGACTCCCGGCCCGAACACATCCTCGTTGCCGCGTGTCGCGACGGGGATACCCGTAGCGACGGCTCGCGCGACTGGAGACTCCGGCGAGAGCGGCAATCCCGCCAACCGGCGATCCGCCGCGGCCGAGACCGCCACGATGCGGGCGCTGTCCACTGCCGCGAGGACGAGCGCAACCGCGCGATGCGTGATCTGCTCGCCCAGCTCGACGGTCGCACGCGCCATTCCGTCCAAGGTCTGTGCGCCCGCGACGAGGCGCGCCACTCGTCCGGCTACCACACGGGCGCGTGGCACGGCGCTCTGTTCTTCGGCCAGGCGCATCCCCGCCACGAAGCGACGCAGCGCCTGGGCAACGGCTTCGATCATGGTCTCGTCGTGACCCGCGCCGTCGAGCCCCAATCCAGCACCATAAGGAAAATCGCCAACGGCTATGAACGTGGCGTCGGGATCACGAACGACATGTTGGCGGCCATCCACCGACGCGAGCTGCACCAACGCCGCGCCTCGACGGCGCCGGTTCTCTGCTACGTCGGGGCCGTCGAGTACCTCCCAGGCACCCTCGGCGGCATCCACTCCCCAGCCAACGCTCGCGCCGTACGCCTGGCGCAGCAAATCCAGCACTTCACGGAGACCCAGCGGCGGCGGGCCGCGCCGGCGCAGCCGACCGGGGCGCCAACGAATGGTCCAGCCAAACGTGAGCGCGGCGCCGCCCGCCGCGGCGAGGAGACCCCAGACGGATCCGCGCCACGGCATCCCAAGCGCGACCTGGCGTCGCGCTAGCGTGCGCTTATGAATGATTGATGCGGCTAGCCGCGGCCGCTGCGCCGAACCCGTTGTCGATGTTGACCACGGTCACGCCGGAAGCGCAGGAATTCAGCATGGCGAGGAGCGCGGCGAGTCCGCCAAACGAGGCCCCATAGCCGACACTCGTCGGCACGGCAATGACCGGTACTTTCACGAGTCCCCCGACGACGCTCGGCAGCGCGCCCTCCATCCCCGCCACCACGATGATCACACCGGCGGATCGCAGTACATCGGTCTGCGTGAGAAGGCGATGGATGCCGGCCACCCCGACGTCGGTGAGCCGCTCGACGCGATTCTTGAGTGCCCGGGCGCTGACCGCGGCCTCCTCGGCTACCGGAAGGTCGCTGGTTCCGGCAGTACAGATCAGTACGGTCCCTCTGCCGGTCGGCGGTGGCTCGGGTTCAGGGGGTAGAAAAACCGTCCGCCCGAGCGCGTTGACTTCAGCGCGTCGAAACCGCGCGGCCAATGCGTTCGCATGATCGGCATCGGCACGCGTCGCGAGAAAGCTGCCACCCGCCGCCTCGAGGCGCTCCGCGATCGCGACGACCTGCCCGACCGTCTTGCCCGGACAAAAAACCACCTCCTGATGTCCCTGCGTGATGGGCCGGAGGTGATCGATCGTCGCGAACGGCAACCGCTCGAAGTTCACGCGGCGACCTCGAGCGCCGACTCCCGCAGATATGCATCGAAAATCTTCTCGGCTTCGGACATCGACTCGATCGCAAACAGCCGCTGCCGCAATTCCGACGCATCTCGCAGGCCCCTCGTGTACCACCCGAAGTGCTTGCGGAATTCGAGCGCCGTTTTGCGGGTGTCGCCCTGCAGGCGCAGCGCCAGCTGCGCGTGCTCCAAGGCAATGCCAAAACGCTCCGCAGGCGTCGGATCGAGTCGCTTGGCGCGACCGGCCAATAAGTCCCGCGCCTGCGCAAAGAGCCACGGATTCCCGAACGAGCCGCGCGCGATCATGATGCCGGCGCAACGCGTGTGATTCCGCATGGCCAGCACGTCCTCGGGAGTGCGGATGTCGCCATTCCCGATTACCGGGATTTCGAGCGCATCCACGACCTGCGCGATCTCGTCCCAGTCCGCGGCGCCCTGGTACATCTGCGTCCGCGTTCGCGGATGCAACGTGAGAGCGCGCGCGCCCGCGTCCTGACAGCGCAGCCCGATCGTCACAGGATCGCGCTGCGATTCGTCCCACCCGCTGCGGATCTTCACCGTCACCGGCAGGTGAGTCGCCTCGCGCACCGCGCGAATGATGCCGCGCACCAGTGTCATGTCCTTGAGGCAGCCGGACCCGCCGTTGTTCCTGACGACTTTCTTGACCGGGCACCCGAAGTTGATGTCGACGAAGTCCGGCTCGAACAGCCTGGTCACCATGCCGGCCGCCGTGGCCATCACGCCGGCATCGGCTCCGTAGATCTGGATGCCGATCGGACGCTCGACGGGCTCAAACCGCATTTCCGCCAGTACGCGCTCGATGCCGAGTGAAATGCCGACCGACGAGATGAACTCCGACACGACGACATCTGCCCCAAACCGGCGGCAGATCTGCCGGAATGGCGATTCCGACACTCCCGCCATAGGAGCGAGAAAGAGCGGCACGTCGTGCGCGACGGAATACGGGAAGTGCATGCGGTGGAACGTAATAGCGCGTTGCGCGACGAGCAACCAACATTTACCTTTCGCGCGCCAATGCGCCTACGCGAGTTCTTCTCCGAAGACGCCATCAAGCTCGAGCTCGAGAGCACCACGAAAGACGCCGTGCTCAAAGAGCTCGTCTCGCTGCTCAAACTCGATGAGAAAGCGCAGGCGATGCTGTTCAAGATGCTGAAGCGCCGCGAGACGCTTGGCTCGACCGGCATCGGACAGCAGATCTCAATTCCCCACTGTCGCTCGCTGGTCGTCAGCCGCCTGCGCTGCGCCTTCGGGCGGAGCCCGAAAGGCATCGACTTCAAGGCGATCGACGACAAACCGGTGCTCTACTTCTTCCTGATCGTCGCCCCGCCGC